>DHJB01000062.1:4212-6981 GCA_002404115.1 Microbacteriaceae bacterium UBA4731 | reverse complement strand
GCCTGGCCGATGACGATCGGCCCGCTTCCGATGACAAGGACGCTGTTGATGTCGTCGCGCTTGGGCATTACTTGGCGTCTCCTGCTCCGGCGGCCGCGTTTCTCGCAACCACCACATCCCTGAACCGGTCAAAAAGGTAGGTGGCGTCGTGCGGGCCGGCGGCCGCCTCCGGGTGGTACTGCACCGAGAACGCCGGCACGTCGAGGCAGCGGATGCCTTCGACGACCTGGTCGTTGAGGCTGTAGTGGCTCACTTCGACCCGGCCGAAGCCGGTGCGGGACTCGACGATTCCCTCGATGGGCATCTCGACGGCGAACCCGTGGTTCTGCGAGGTGATCTCGACCCGGCCGGTGGTCTTGTCGAGCACGGGCTGGTTGATGCCGCGGTGCCCGAACGGCAGCTTGTAGGTGCGGAAGCCGAGTGCACGGCCGAGCAACTGGTTGCCGAAGCAGATGCCGAAGTACGGCACGCCGGCGCGGAGCACCTCCTGCAGCAGTTGCACATGGGCGTCGGAGGCTGCCGGGTCGCCAGGACCGTTCGAGAAGAACAGCGCAGACGGCTTGAGCGAGAGCACGTGCTCCGAGGTGACCGACTGCGGCAGCACGAGCACCTCGAAACCGCGTTCGGCCAGGTGGTTGAGCGTGGAGGTCTTCACACCGAGGTCGAGCACGGCGACCGAGCCGATGCGCTCCCCCTGGGCCGGGATGCTGAACGGTTCGACCGTTGAGACCTCGTCGGAGAGGTTCCGGCCGCGCATGCCGGCCGCAGAGCGCACCAGGTCGAGCTGCTCGCCGTCCGAGAGCTCGAACCGGTCGCCGGAGAAGACGCCGGCGCGCATCGCGCCGGCCGAACGGATGTGGCGGGTGATCGCCCGCGTGTCGATGCCGCTGATGCCGACGACGCCGCCGGATTCGAGGTCGTCGTCGAGGCTCCGCTGCGAGCGGAAGTTCGAGGCAACGCGCGAGGGTTCGCGCACGACGAAGCCGGAAACCCAGATCCGCCGGGACTCCATGTCCTCGTCGTTGGCGCCCGTGTTGCCGATGTGCGGCGCCGTCATGAGCACGATCTGCCCGGCGTACGACGGGTCGGTCAGGGTCTCCTGGTACCCGGTCATGCCGGTCGCGAAGACGATTTCACCGAGCGTTTGGCCGCGGCTGCCGTAGGCCTTGCCGACGTAGCGCTTGCCGTCTTCGAGCACGAGTACAGCCGGTGCCGATCGGTCGCTTACTGAGTAGCCCAAGCTACGCCTCACTTTCGTCGCGTGCAGCCGTGCCGACGGCGCCGGCTGCAATGGATCTGATCGCGTCGCCGATTCGGCCGGCTGCTGCCGGGTCGACGATGCGGAAGTAGGTGTCGACGGGGAGTCCCCCGTCGGTTTCGGCCGCGGTTCCGGCCGCGGTGCTGTCGGCCTCGTGCAGGCGCCAGCCGAGCACGAGCAGCCCGCCTGTTTCGACCACGCGGTCGATGGTCCAGGTGGCCGGGGCGATCAGGTCGATCGCCGCCGCCGGGATGAACACGGCCTCCTCGCCGGGGATGGCCAGCACGACGCCGGCCTCCGTGACGGTGAGGACGGCCCTGGCCCGGAAGCCGAGGCCCTGGATCGCGAGGCGTTCGAGCGGCTTGGCGCGGGGCGTCGTCGCGACGTAGAAGACCGGGGCGGATGCGATGCTGGGCGCCTCGCCCGCGGGCAGGGGATGGCCGGCGGCCAGGTGCGCGTCCCGCCTGGTGCGCGCGCGCCAGCTGCGCCACATCAGTACGAGCAGGCCGGCCAGCACCAGCGCGGTGATGACGGCGGGCACGGTCCTATCCACGGCTGCGCTCCTGGCTGGCCGCCGCGATGTCGGCCTCCGGGACAAGCGCTCCGTCGAGCACGGTGGCGTAGCCGCGGTGGAAGGTGGCCATCACGCGGCCGGGCAGCGTCATGTCGAGGTACGGCGAGTTGACGCCCTTGCCGGAGAGGTCGGCCTTGCCGAACACGCGGCTGACGGCAGGGTCGTAGAGGGTGAGCTCGGCGGGGGCGCCGGCTTCGGTCCGCTGGCCCTGGCCGGCGAGGCGGCCGATCCGGGCCGGGGTAGTGGAGAGCACCCTGGCCACGTCCGTCCAGTCGAGCAGGCCGTTCTGCACGACGGATGCGTGCACGACGGAGAGCGCGGACTCGAGGCCGACCATCCCGTTCGCTGCGGCATCCCATTCGCAGTCCTTCGACTCGACCGGGTGCGGCGCGTGGTCGGTGGCCACGATGTCGATGGTTCCGTCGGCGAGACCCGCGCGCAGCGCCTCGACGTCTTCCCGGCGGCGGAGCGGCGGGTTCACCTTGAACCGAGCGTCGTAACCGACGACGAGGTCCTCTGTCAGGAGCAGGTGGTGCGGGGTCACCTCGGCGGTCACGTTGATGCCGCGGGCCTTGGCCCAGCGGATGACGTCGACGGAGCCGGCCGTGGACACGTGGCAGACGTGCAGCCGGGAGCCGACGTGCTCGGCGAGCAGAACGTCGCGGGCGATGATCGATTCCTCGGCGACGGCGGGCCAGCCGGCCAGGCCGAGCTCGCCCGACAGGGCACCCTCGTTCATCTGGGCCTTCTCGGTCAGCCGGGGTTCCTGGGCGTGCTGGGCGACGACACCGTCGAACGCCTTGACGTATTCGAGCGCGCGGCGCATGAGCAGCGGGTCGGAGACGCAGAAGCCGTCGTCGGAGAACACCCGCACCCTGGCACGGCTGGCGGCCATGGCGCCCAGTTCGGCCAGTTGCGTGCCGGCGAGGCCGACGGT
>DHJB01000062.1:318-4134 GCA_002404115.1 Microbacteriaceae bacterium UBA4731 | reverse complement strand
ACGACCCCGGCGGTGTCCTGCACCGGCGAGGTGTTGGCCATGGCGAAGACGCTCGTGAAACCACCGCGGGCGGCGGCCTGGCTGCCGGTGAGCACGGTTTCGCTCTGCTCGTAGCCTGGCTCGCGCAGGTGGGTGTGCAGGTCGACGAGGCCGGGCAGGGCGATCAGGCCGTCGGCGTCGATCGTGGTGGCGCCGGCGGCGGACAGCCCGCTGCCGAGTTCGGCGATGCGTCCGTCGGCGAGCAGGATGTCGGTGCGGGATCCGTCCGGCAGCGTCGCCCCGCGGACCAGGTAATGCGGATTGACCGCGCGCTCAGTGGACATCTATGAATCCTCCCGATCACCGGACAACAGCAGGTACAGCGCGGCCATCCGCACTGAAACCCCGTTCGCGACCTGTTCGCGCACGGTGGAGTTGGCCGAGTCGGCCGCAGCCGACGAAATTTCCAGGCCACGATTCATGGGACCGGGGTGCATGACAATGGTATCCGCCCGCAGGCGGGCGAACCGGTCGTCGCCGAGTCCCCAGGCGCGGGCGTACTCGCGGCTGTTGGGGAAGAACGCCGCGCTCATCCGTTCCGCCTGGATGCGCAGCATCATCACCACGTCGGGCCCTGAGTCGATCGCGGCGTCGAGGTCGAAGCCGAAGGTGGCCGGCCAGCCGGAGGTGTCGGCGGGCAGCAGGGTCGGCGGGGCGACGAAGCTGACGTGGGCGCCGAGCGTCGTGAGCAGCCACAGGTTCGAGCGGGCGACGCGGGAGTGCAGGATGTCGCCGACGATGGTGACCGTGACGCCGTCGAGGTCCTTGCCGCGGGAGGCGCTGCCATGCAGCCGGCGGCGGATGGTGAACGCGTCGAGGAGGGCCTGGGTGGGATGCTCGTGGGTGCCGTCGCCCGCGTTGATGATGCCGGCGTCGATCCAGCCGCTCGCGGCGAGCACCTGTGGCGCCCCCGAGGCGTGGTGGCGGATGACGACGCCGTCTGCCCCCATCGCGGCGAGGGTCTGGGCCGTGTCCTTGAGGCTTTCGCCCTTCGACACGCTCGAGCCCTTGGCGCTGAAGTTGATCACGTCGGCGCTCAGCCGCTTCGCCGCCGCCTCGAAGGAAATGCGCGTGCGGGTGGAGTCTTCGAAGAACAGGTTGACGACCGTCTTGCCGCGCAGGGTCGGGAGCTTCTTGACCTCCCGGTCGGCGACATCCGCCATGTCCTCGGCGATGTCGAGGAGGGTGATCGCCTCGTCCCTGGTGATGTCCCTGGTGGAGAGCAGGTGCCTCATGACTCGTCGCCCCCGTCGATGCTCACGAACTCGTCGCCGTCGATCTCGGTGAGGTGCAAGTTGATGCGCTCCTCGGCGGAGCTGGGCAGGTTTTTGCCGACGAAGTCGGCCCGGATCGGCAGTTCGCGGTGGCCGCGGTCGACGAGCACGGCCAGGCGCACGATGCCGGGGCGGCCGTGGTCAGCGAGCGCGTCGAGGGCGGCTCGGATGGTGCGGCCGGAGTAGAGCACATCGTCGACCAGCACGACCGTGGCACCGTCGATGCTGCCGGGCACGAGGGTCGGCGACGGGGTCCTGGTGCGGGTGTGGGCGAGGTCGTCGCGGTACATGGTGACGTCGAGGGAACCGACCCGCACATCCGACGCCGCCGGTTCGATGCGCTTGATGGTCTCCGCGATGCGGCGGGCGAGGATCACGCCCCGCGTCGGGATGCCGAGGATCACGAGATTGTCCGGACCACGGTTGGACTCGAGGATCTCGTGGGAGATCCGAGTCAACGCTCGGGTGATGTCAGCCTGGTTGAGCACGGTGCGTGCCATGAACCTGACCCCCTTCCCCGTCTCACTGGACGGCTCTTAAAGGATGTCTCTTTGCTTCAGCATAGCGGTTCCCGGGCACCGCCCTATCCGCTGCCGGTGGCCACGGCTACGCTGCTGGCATCCAATTCTTCGGATCCGGCCGCGTGTGCAGAAGGAGGTATCGGCCATGTCGAATGAGGAAGCCAAGGAGCCGTCGCCGGTCGCGTCGGAGGTGGGCGCACCGGCCGGGCCGATCAGTTTCGTGCGGCGCCGGGAGTTGGAGGACGTGCATCGGGAGCTCGAACGCGGCACTACGGACGGCCGGAAGGTCGACAGCGTGCTCACCTACCGGGACGCGATCTTCGCCCAGTACTTCCGTGACCGGCCCGTGTTCACACTGGCCTGGCCGGACAGCCTGTACATCCCGGCGGAGGCCGACTTCAAGAACTACTGGATCGTTGCGCCGCCGCCCACCCACCGGTACCGCTACCACTGGGCGAACACTCTGGACGGCCAGAGGCCGGCAGCTCGGCGTCGGAGAAGACCGGGCACCTGTTCAGCTGGGTGAATGTGTCGGGGCTGAACCCGAGCTACATCGGCTTCGCGGGCATCGGCGTGAGCGTCTTACCGCAGGCCAGCCTGTCCTCCGTTCTGGTCAGTGCCGACGTCGACCTGGTTGCCGAGAGCCGGTGGTGGTACCAGCCGGGTGCGACCGGCGGGATCGCGAGCTTCTCCTACCGGGGCACGGCGTACATGGCCGGGTGGGAGGTCGATCCGCTGACCGGGCAGTGGACGCTGCTCAAGCCGTTCGGCTCGCGCACCCTGTTCAAGTTCACCGAGAGCGGGCAGGGCGGTTCGGCGATCAGTTCCCAGCGGCACGCGTTCAACGACCTGTCCGTGACGCTGCAGCTGCAGGGCTCGCACACCTACGCGATCGGGGTTGCCCTGGAAACCGAGATCGCCTTCGACTGCCGCGACCGCACGGGTCACACGTACAAGAAGCAGCCGGGCGACGACATCAAGCTGTGGGCATCCATCGCCGGGAACGTCTCCAGCGTCAGCGTGTCCACCTGACGCCGAGGCGTCCCCGCCGCGCGTGCTTTCGGGGTTACGCGGAGGGAGCGGTCTGCGCGATCCGGCCGAGGAGTCCGTTGACGAACCCGGCAGAGTCATCCGTCGACAGGGTTTTCGCTGCCTCGACCGCCTCGTCGATGGCGACGGCGTGCGGCACGGCGTCGTTGTGCAGGATCTCCCAGATGCCGATGCGCAGGATGGCGCGGTCGATGATCGGCATGCGCGACAGGGTCCAACCCTGCGAGTACGTTTCGATCAGCTCGTCGATCTCCTCGCGGTGGTCGACGATGCCGTCGACGATTTCGCGGGCATACAGCCAGGACGCCTGGCGCGACGGCTCGTTGACCGCGCGCTCGGCTTCGGCAGCGAGGGATTCCGCGATGCTGATCTGGCGCACGTCGGCGACGTAGAGGATGTCTAAGGCGCGCTTGCGCGCCTTGGTGCGAGCGCTCACTAGTTGACGCGGCCCAGGTAGTCGCCGGTGCGGGTGTCGACCTTGACCTTGGTGTTCTGCTCGAGGAACAGCGGAACCTGGATCTGGTAGCCGGTCTCGACGGTAGCGTTCTTGGTGCCGCCGGTCGACCGGTCGCCCTGCAGGCCGGGCTCGGTGTAGGTGATCTCGAGCACGACGGATGCCGGCAGCTCGACGTAGAGCGGGTTGCCGTTGTGCAGCGCGATGGTCACCATCTGGTTCTCGAGCATGAAGTTGACGGCGTCGCCAACGACGGCCGCCGGCACGTGGATCTGGTCGAAGTCGGACGTGTCCATGAAGACGTAGGACTCACCATCGGCGTACAGGTACTGGAAGTCCTGGCGGTCGACGTTCTCGGTTTCGATCTTGGCGCCGGCGTTGAACGTGCGGTCGACGGTCTTGCCGGTGACGACGTTCTTCAGCTTGGTGCGGACGAACGCACCACCCTTGCCAGGCTTGACGTGCTGGAACTCGATGA
>DHJB01000062.1:0-179 GCA_002404115.1 Microbacteriaceae bacterium UBA4731 | reverse complement strand
TGACGTGCTGGAACTCGATGACGGCCCAGAGCTGGCCGTCAATGTTGAGGACGACGCCATTTTTGATGTCGGCGGTAGATGCCATGGGGAGGGTGATCCGTTCAATTGGGAAGGTGCGCGGCCGGAAACGGCCTCAAACGAGTGTAGTCGCCACGGCTCCAACCGCCAAAGGCGCCCCG
>DHJB01000041.1 GCA_002404115.1 Microbacteriaceae bacterium UBA4731 | reverse complement strand
GGAGAAGCAGATGCGCGCAGAGCGAGACCGTCGCGCGCTCATCCTGACCGCGGAGGGCACCAAGCAGTCCGCGATCCTCACCGCTGAGGGTGCCCGCCAGGCGGCCATCCTCTCCGCGGAGGGCGACGCGAAGGCAGCCGTGCTCCGGGCGCAGGGTGAGGCCGAGGCCATTGCGACCGTGTTCAAGGCCATCCACGACGGCGACCCCGATCCGAAGCTGCTGGCCTACCAGTACCTGCTCACCCTGCCCAAGCTCGCTGAGGGCAGCGCGAACAAGCTGTGGATCGTGCCGAGCGAACTCACGGAGGCCATGAAGGGTATCGGACGCGCGTTCGGCCAGGCCCCCGTGCCCGGTTCGCACGTCGGCCCCACGGACACCACTGAATAGAACGTCACCACGGAGAAGACCGTAAGAGGAGCGTCATGTCGGGCGAGTCGTCGGGATTCCTGGCGTCGGCCGGGCCGCACGTCTTCGCCCATCGCGGCCTCGCCCTCGAGGCGCCGGAGAACACCCTGGTCGCGTTCCGCTCCGCACTCTCTGCCGGGGCGACGCACCTGGAAACGGATGTGCACGCCACGCTCGACGGCATCGCCGTGATCAGCCACGACGCCGACCTCACCCGGCTGGCCGGTGAGCCCGGACGCATCGACAAGATCGCGATGGCCGAGTTGACGCGCGTCGACCTCGGGGCTGGACACTCGTTCGCGTCGCTCGCGGAGGCCCTCGACGCCTTCCCGGACGCGCGGTTCAACATCGACGTGAAATCGGATGCCGCCGCCGAGCCGACGGCGCGCGCCGTGTTGGCGGCCAACGCTGTCCACCGGGTGCTGATCACCTCGTTCTCGGAGGACCGACGCCGGCGGACAGTCGGCCTGCTCCCCGGCGTGGCCACCTCGGCGTCGGCGCCCGTGGTTGTGCGGGCGTTCCTGGCGTCCGCCCTCGGCCTGGTCGAGCCGGCGCGGCGCGCTTTGCGCGGCTTCTCGGCGGTGCAGGTTCCCGAGCGGACGCGCCTCGTTCGGATCGTGACCTCCCGGTTCGTCCGCGCGATGCACGCGCAGGGCGTCGAGGTGCACGTGTGGACAGTCAACGAGCCGAGCGCGATGCGACGGCTGCTCGATCTCGGAGTCGACGGGATCGTGACAGACCGGTGCGACCTGGCCGTGACGGTGATCGCTGAGCGCGCCTGAGAGTTGCCTCCGAGCCTGAGAGTTCTCCTTGAGAAGACGAGTAACGGAAAGATAACGCACAGCTTGATGGTTTACAACTAAGAGTTGCATCGAGAGGAGACCACGATGGCGGATCGCAGTTTGCGTGGTATGAGGTTAGGCGCCCAAAGCCTGCAGAGTGAAGAGGGCGTGACCTTTTCCCCGAGAGTCAGTCACACATACCTGTGTGCATCGTGCGGCCGTGAGACCGTGATGATCTTCTCGGCCGACGCGGAAGCGCCGGACGAGTGGGAATGCAGGTTCTGCTCCCACACGTCGACCCGGCTGGTAGATTCCAAGCCCGTCGTCGTTGACCACTCCGACGAGAAGGTAGCCCGCACCCACTGGGACATGCTGCTTGAACGCCGCACGCGTGCGGAACTCGAGGAACTCCTCGAAGAACGTCTCACCGCGCTCCGCGAACGACGCGGCCAGCACAAGATCGGCGCTTAGGCGCCCCTCCCCGGTTCGCCGCGTCTCGCGGCGACCCGCCGGGCGGTGGCGGCCCGTCTGGCAGTCCGACGGTCGCCCCCTCCGGCACTGCCGCAGAAAATAAAGCCGGCAACGCCGAGCCCTGACACGAGCCACTCGAGCCCGCGGGCGTCCAGCATCGCCGGCGTCACGGTTGTACTCAGCGGAACCGTGTCCACCATCGCGCCCGGCGTCCACGTCGGTACGCTGTCGACGGTTTTCCCGTCCGGTGTGATGATCGCGCTGGAGCCGACGGTGGAGATGTTCACGACCGTTCGGCCGGCCTCCACCGCCCGCAACCTGGCGATCGCGAGTTGCTGCACGCTCTCATCCGTGTGGCCGAAGTCGGCGTTGTTGGTCTGCGCGAGGATGATCTCCGCCTTCCTGCCGATCATCTCGTGCACGAGCTGGTCGTCGGCGATGTCGAAGCAGATGGCGATTCCGGCGACGATGCCGTTGATGTCGAAGACGTTGTCGCGCGTGCCGATCGCGTAGTCGCGTGAGATCAGGTCAATCAGGTCAGGGGCAAACGGCCGCCAGAATGCCCGGTCCGGCATGTATTCGGCGAACGGGACCGGGTGCACCTTGTCATACACGTCGACGGCGCCCTGCCCGGCCTTCCAGAGCAGCGAACTGTTGTAGTAGACGCCGTCGCGCCTGGTGATGGTGCCGGTGATCAGCGGCGCGTCCATCGCCCGGCTGATGTAGTCGGCCACCTTCGCGGCATCCTTCGAGCGGGTGGGGTCGATGTCGCTGCCGTTCTCCGGCCAGACCACGAAGTCGACCTTCTTCCTGCCGACGAGCGGCAGGGTCTCCGAGGCGTGGTCGGTCAGGATCTGCCCTGGCGAGTATCGGGCGAAGAGACCGGCGTCCGACGCACCCTGCACCGCGGCAACCGTCGTCGAACCCGACCGGATGGTGGGCCAGGCTGGGAAGGCCAGCAGGAGGGCCACGGAGCCGACGGCTATCCCCCACCTGACGCCGCTGCCGAGCCGGTATTCCCGCAGCAGCTGCACAACGAGCGCGCTCAGCCAGACCATTATGAAGCTCAGGCCCGACATGCCGACCCACGCGACGAGCGACTTGAACGGGCTCTCCGACTGCGAGATGGCCACCCGGCCCCAGGCGAACCCGCCATACGGCCAGACGGCGGATATCGCTTCCCGCGCCGTCCACAGGCCGGCCACGACCACCGGGACCAGGCCGATCCGGCCGAGAGTCGTCGGCCACACGACGGGTCCGAAACGCAGGACAAGGCCGATCAGCGCGAGGCCGACCGCGAAGAACAGCGCCTCCAGCACCGCGAGGGCGAGCCACGGCACCGGTCCGAGGTAAAGCGTCAGCCAGTGGATGTGGATGGTCCAGAACGTGAGGCCGACGACGAGACCCACGAGCAGGCCGGTCCAGGGGCCGCGGCCGAGGAGGGCGACCAGCATGAGGGCGACGCCGACCGGGGCGAGAAACCACCAGCCGCGGGCGGGAAAAGCGGAGTCGAGGGTCGCTGCGGCCCCCGCGGCGACGATCAGGGACGCCCACAGAGGCAGACTCAGCCTCTGCGCGGTGCCCTCCATCACCTCAACAGCCTAAGCGACGGACGAGTAGGCCACGATGCCGCGACGAATCGCGTCCATGGCCTGGCGTGCGGTGCGTCCGACGTGGCCGTCGGCGACGACGGAGAGCTGGTCGAGCAGATCGACGGTCTGCTTGGTCCAGCGCACGAAGTCGCCCGCCGCCATATCTGCCTCGCTGAGCACATCGCTGAGCGAGCCGCCCCGCGCCCACTTCCACATCGCCAGGCTGAGGCCGAGCGCCAGCGGATTGCTGCCGGGGAGCTTGTTGTCCCGTTCGAGGTCGTCGAGCCGGCTCCACAGGTCCTGCGTCTTGTCGAGCGCCGGCAGGAACGTGCCCCGCGGCAGGTACCTCTCGTTGATCAGGCCCTCGTCGCGGCGGGGCTCGAAGACGAGCGCGCACGCCATCGCGGCCAGGCCGGCCGCGTCGAGGTGGTTCCACAATCCCTGGCGCAGCGACTCGGCGACGAGGAGGTCCCGGTCCGCGTAGATGCGGCGCAGGATGCGTCCGCTCTCGCTCAGACTGACCTGCCCGGTGTCGTCTTCGAGCAGGTACCCGTAGCCGAGCAGCACGTCGGTGACCCGGTCGAAGACGCGGGCGACGGCGCCGGTGCGCGACGAGATCTGCTTGCTCAGCGCATCCGTTTCCCGCTTGAGCTTCCACCAGCGCTCGGCCCACCTGGCATGCTGTTCCCGCTCCGGGCAGCTGTGGCAGGCGTGCGCTCGCATGCGCTTGCGCAGGCCGGCCAGCTCACGCTGGCGGCGGTCGCGTTCCCCGCGTGGGGTGTGCTCGCCCTGCGGGCCCTCCCGCTCGAGCTCGGTGAGCCTGCGGCGGATGCCCGAATACTCGGCGAAGTCACCCAGATGGCAGGTCATCCCCGTTTCAAAACCGGAGAGCGACTCCTCCTGCTGGCGCACCTTGCGGGCCAGGTCAACGACGGCGCGGTCGGCCTGGAACTGGGCGAAGGACGATTCCAGCACGTCGCGGGTGCGTTCCCGGCCGAACTGGTCGATGAGGTTGACGGCCATGTTGTAGGTCGGCTTGAAGCTGGAGTTGAGCGGGTAGGTGCGCCGCGAGGCGAGGGAAGCGACGGCCTGCGGGTCGAGTCCCTGCTGCCACTGGATGACGGAGTGGCCCTCGACGTCGATGCCGCGCCGGCCGGCCCGCCCGGTGAGCTGGGTGTACTCCCCCGGCGTGATCGGCACCCTGGCCTCGCCGTTGAACTTTTCGAGCTTCTCGAGGACCACGGTCCTGGCAGGCATGTTGATGCCGAGGGCCAGCGTTTCGGTGGCGAAGACGGCCTTCACCAGCTTCTTCTGGAAGAGTTCCTCGACCACCTCCTTGAACGCGGGCAGCAGGCCGGCGTGGTGCGCCGCGACGCCGCGCTCCAGCCCGTCGAGCCACTCGAAGTAGCCGAGCACGCCGAGGTCTTCATCGAGCAGGGTTCGACAGCGTTCATCGACGATCTGGCGGATTTCCTCGCGTTCGTGCGCCTCGGTGAGGCGCACGCCGGCGCGCAGGACCTGGCGCACGGCCTGGTCGCAGCCGACCCGGCTGAAGATGAAGAAGATGGCGGGCAGGAGGTGCTTGCCGTGGAGCATCCGCACGATTTCGGCTCGGTCCATCCGGCCGGCGTCCTGTTGCGCCCGCTGGTAGCCGCCGCGATCCTGGCCGCGGCGTCCCTCTCCTGAGCGCACCGTGACACCGCGCCCGCCAGCCTGGGCGAGCCGGGCCAGTTCCGGGTTGACCCGATGGGTGGCCGCCAGGCCGGACGAATCGAAGAGGTCGAGCATCTTGCTTTTCACGAGGACGTGCTGCTCGAGCGGCACCGGGCGTTCCTCGGAGACGATGACCTCGGTCTCGCCGCGCACGGCCTGCAGCCAGTCGCCGAACTCCTCGGCGTTGGAGACGGTGGCGCTCAGGGACACCATGCGCACGTCCTGCGGGAGGTGGATGATGACCTCCTCCCAGACGGCGCCGCGGAACCGGTCGGCCAGGAAGTGCACCTCGTCGAGGACGACGAATGCGAGGTTGGTGAGCAGGTCGGAGCTGGCGTAGAGCATGTTCCGCAGCACCTCGGTGGTCATCACCACGATGCGGGCGTGCGCGTTGACGTTGGTGTCGCCGGTGAGCAGGCCCACCTGGTCGGCGCCGTACTCACCGACGAGCTCCTGGAACTTCTGGTTGCTCAGCGCCTTCATCGGCGCGGTGTAGAAGACCTTCTTCTTGGGCTGCTGCATGGCCAGGAAGACCGCGAACTCGGCGATGATCGTCTTTCCGGCGCCGGTGGGCGCGGCGACGAGCACGCTGTTGCCCTCCTCGATCGACGCGCAGGCGGCGAGCTGGAACGGGTCGAGGTCGAAGCGGAGCCCGGCGCGGAACGCCTCCAGCCGAGGCTGGCTCGCACGGGTACGGGATGCGGCGTACTGCTCGGCCGGCGACGGAGTGATGGTCATACGACGGACCTACAGACCCAGTTCTTGTTCGAAGGCCAGCGTGCGTTTGGCGACGCGTCGGTCGTGCAGGCGCGCGATCCCGTAGGCGGCGAAGTAGAGCACGACCATGGGGATGGCGAGCAGGAACATGGAGACGACGTCGGCTGCTGGGGTGGCGATGGCCGTGAACAGGATGATGACCAGGATGGCCACCCGCCACGACTTGATGATGGACGCGGCGCTGATCACGCCGGCGAAGTTGAGCAGCACGATGAAGACGGGCAGCACGAACGCGACGCCGATCGCGAAGACGAGCTTGAGCACGAAGTCGAAGTAGTCCTTCGCGTTGATGAACGCGGCGTCCTCTTTGGGCGCGAAACTCGTCATCAGTTCGACGACGTGCGGCAGGACGTACCAGCCGGCGGCGCAGCCGGCGAGGAACAGGGGAACGGCCGTGAAGAAGAAACCGAAGGTGTACCGCTTCTCCGTGCGGGTGAGCCCCGGCACGAGGAACGCGAAGACCTGGTACAACCACATCGGACTCGACACGACCAGACCGACGTAGAACGAGATCTTCAGTTTGAGGTCGAAGGCCGAGGTGATGTCCGGATAGTTGATCTGGGCGTTGCGGTTCTGGGCGTGGGCGATCGCATAGATCGGCGCGCGCAGGGCGTCCCAGACGTAGGCGGACAGCAGCCATCCGACGATCGCCCCGACCAGGATGCCGGCGGCGGCCAGGAAGAGGCGCTTGCGCAGCTCGATCAGATGTTGTCCGAGGGACATCTTCCCTTCGCTGTCCGCACGACGAGGGCTGCGCACTGCCACCGGAACTACGACTTTGTCGTGGTGTTGGCCGGGCCGCCGGCCTTCGGGGTCTCGTCGGTGGTCACGGTCGTCGAGGTGGTGGCGCTCTTCGCGACCGGCGTCTCGCCGTCGACGGTGTCGCTCTTGATTTCACTCTTGAAGATCTTCATGGACTGGCCGAGGCTGCGGGCGAGACCGGGAAGTTTGGGCGCACCGAACAAAAGCAGGACGACGAAGAGGATGACGACGAAATGCCATCCGGTCAGGTTGTTAAGCATGAGGGTCCGTCCTCTGGATCGAAAAAGCTTGTGCAAATAGTTTACTCCGGGCGATGAAGCGATCTCGACGCAGCTGCCGTCGGCGATCCCGGGCGTTCCGCGCCACCCCGGCCGCGTGCACAAGCTCGTGAAGGTCCCGGAAAACCGCAGGCCTGAATTTGTACGGAGCGGCTTCGTCGGCGGCAGGGCCGAGGCGGGCAACCTGGTTGCCGAGCTCCTCGAGCGCCTTCAGGGCGCCCATGAGCTTGCGGAAGAGGGCGTAGCCGAACCAGGCCAGCATGCCGAGCAGCCCGAGCACCAGGACGCTCCAGATGAGGAGCCACGACCACCAGGGCATCCGTTACTCCCCCGCCGCGTGCGCGGGCGCATCGTCGTAACGGGCGGCGCCGGCTGCCGCCCAGTCCGCAACGACCTTGCGAGCCTCGGCTGGTTCGACGACGGTGACAATGCCGGCCAGGCCGGCGACGAGCCGTTTGAGGCCGTGATAGTGCGCCACCCGCAGCGTCGTGCGGATCCGGTCGCCGCCGACGGCCTGGCCGGCGCGGTCCGGCACATAGTCGGCCAGCAGCGGCAACGCCGACGCCGGCAGTTCGATCGTCACGGTGAGGTCGTCGTCGGATGCCTGGAACAGGGTGTCCGGCAGCAGCGCCTGCTCGGCGTGCTGGCCGGCCGGTTCCGTCGTTGCCTGCAGCTCGCTCATCCGGTCGAGGCGGAACGTGCGCATGGCCTCGCGCAGATGGCACCAGCCGCGCAGGTACCAGTCGCGGTCCACCGATTCGATCCGCAGCGGATCCACCAGCCGGTGCTCGTGCTCACCCCGGGCGTTCAGGTAGTCGAACTCGACCTGGACACCGTCCCGCACCGCGGACTGGATCACCGAAATCGCGGTTCCGGTGTCGACGCCGGCGACGGCGAGCTGGGTCGGAGTCGACGAAGCACCGCGCGTGAGCTTGGCCATGAGCGAGGCAACGGCATCCCGGTCGGCGTTTTCGGGCAGCGAGGAGAGATACTGCAGCCCCGCGATCAGGGCGGCGGCCTCCCGGGCCGAAAACCTGGGCGAATCGTCGATGGCGACCAGGTGGGTGAGCACGATGCGGTCGTTCTGTTCGAATTCGTCCCAATGGATGTCGAACAGGTCGCCGTCCAGGTACTGGTGTGTCTCGCCGGGAATGCCGGACACGGCGATGAGATTTACCGCCTCCCGCACGCGCTCGGCGGACACGCCGAAGTGCTGCGCGACCTCGGTGACGGTGACGTCGTCGTGGTCGATCAGGTACGGGACGAGGGAGAGCAGGAAGGTCAGCCGGTCCGTCGCGCCGGAGGAACGTGCGCTCATGCGTGGGCCCCTTGTGTCGTGGTCGCGTCGTCGGTCGGGGCGTGTGCGGCGAGCACGCCGACCAGGCGAGCCCTGACCGCCTGCCGGAGCGGCGCCGGTGAGCGCACCAGGACCTCGGGGCCGTAGCCGGCCAGTTCGTCGGCGAGGATGTTGAGGTCGGTGTAGTGCAGGGTCAGGACCGAACCGTCGGCCGCCCCTGTCGCGGATCCGCCGATGCGCCGCTTGCCCAGGCGGATGGCGGCATCGCTGCCGGGTTCCACCTCGATCTCGGCGACGTTGGCGTTCCACAGCGCGTCGAGTTCGTCGAGCGCATCCTGTGCCTTGCCCTCACCGTCCGGCGTGAACGCGGCGCCGGGGACGGTCACGACCGGTCCGACGATCCGGGACAGCAGGAAGGTACGCGTGGCCGCGGCGTCCTGGTCGGTGCCGTAGAGGTGCCACCGGCCGTCGTGCAGCACGACGGCGCGCGGGGCGACCACGCGGCGGCGCGGGGCGCTCTCGCCGGGCTTGAGGTAAAGGAACGCGACGACCTGGCCGCGGTCCATCGCCTTGCTCAGCGGCTCGAACGATGCCTCGCGGGCGCGCAACCGAGGGGCGTAGCCGAGCACGGGGTCGGTCGAATCGATCCCCAGCGAGTTGAGCTTGGTCAGCGCGCGCCGGGACTCGGCCGAGAGCGAGCCCTCGCGCCAGACGGTGGCCGCGAGCTTGAGCAGCATGAGCTCATCCGGGGAGAACGAGACATCGGCCGGCAGATTGTAGAGGCCCTTGGGGATGCGATAGCGCAGGTGATGGTTGCTGCCGGGGTCATCCTGCGGCTCGATCGTCTCGAGCGGGATGCCCAGTTCGCGAATGTCGTCCTTGTCGCGTTCGAATTGGCGCTCGAGGCTCGCGTTGTCGCCGCCGGGCAGATAGCGCTGGCGGTAGCCCTGGACGGTGGAGAGGATGTCCGACTTCGTCAGCCCGATCTCGGTCGCGATGAGCGCCAGGACGAGGCTGAACAGTCGTTCCTCAACGCTGACGCGGGCGGGTTTAACTGGAGTGGACGGCACGCTGCGATCCTATCTGCAGCGTGCCGTCCGGCCCGGCATCCTGACTAGTTGACGCCGAGGATGTCGACCACGAAGATCAGCGTCGCATTGGCGGGAACCGCGCCTGAGGCCTTGTCGCCGTAGCCCTGGTCAGGCGGGATGACCGCGATGACCTGCGAGCCGACCGTCTGGCCGATCAGTGCCTTGGCGAATCCGGGGATCACGCCACCCTGCACCTTCGAGCCGTCTGCGGCCACGAATTCGGCGGGCTCGCCGCTCTTCCAGCTGGAGTCGAAGACCTTCTTGGTGTCCCAGAGAACGCCGGTGTAGTGCACGGTCACGGGTTCGCCTGCCGTGACCTTCTTGCCTGAGCCCTTCTTCAGCACACCGACGGTGAGCTTGGTCGGCGGCTTCGCGGAAGGAACGGTGATGCCGGGGGCGCCGTTCTTGGCGAGCACGACCGCCGGGAGGCCGGCGGCGACGGGCTGGTCGGTCCCGTTGGCGCGGGGCAGGTACGCCTTGACGACGTCGAGCACGAAGACCAGGGTGTCGTTCTTGCCGACACCGATCTGGGCGTTTCCGCCCTGCGGGCCGAAGCCGTCGCCCGGGGACACGACAACCGCGACGCGCGAACCGACCTGGGCGCAGGACAGGCCCTTGGACAGTCCCTTGATGGTCTTGTTGTTGAGCGTGAAGCCGGCAAGGGTCGAACCGTCGTACTTGCTCTGTTCGATGACCTTGCCCGTTGTGCCGTTGTAGACGCTGAGGTCGATCTTGACCTTCTGGCCGGTGACGAGTCCCGGTCCCTTGCCGGCGACGATCTCGCTGCGCTCGGTGGTCTTCGTCTTCAGCGGTGTCGGGAAGTCGACCTTCGGCGCCTTGCCGTAGTCGCCGGTCACCTTGATCAGCTTGGAGGCTGCGCCCTCCTTCACGGAGGCATCACAGCCCGCGGTCGTGGAGCCGGGGCTGCTGCACCCGGTCAGGACCGCAATCAGCAGTCCGGCGGTGGCGAGCAGTGCGGGTACTTTACGCACAAGTCCTCTTCTCAATACTTAGTTCTCAATGCAGGGAACCGCAGCACAGGGGTGCTGCGGGATGGTGTGTGGAGGGGCAGGCCGGAGCCCATCCTAACTGGGGTCCAGATCGCGAGCCTTGGAGAGTGCTGCACCGGTGTCCGCCGCCCTGACGCGTTTGCGCAGGACTTTCGCGCTGACATTGCGCTCACCGAGGGCGCCGGGGGTCCAGGCTTCCACGTCGGCGTCGTCGAAGTCCGTCTTCGACGGGCGGCGCTTGAGCTCGGGCAGGATGGTGTCCGGCGCGAGGCGGCGGGCCGTGATCAGGAAGCCGGTGTGGCCGATCATGCGGTGGTCCGGCCGGACCGCGAGCCCCTCGACGTGCCAGCCGCGCACCATCGTCTCGTTCGAATCCGGGTTCGTGTACAGCCCGGATGCCCGGATCGCCTCGGCGACGCGGGACAGCTGGGTCACGGTCGCGACGTAGCAGAGCAGCACTCCCCCGGGCTTGAGCGCGTCTGAGACGACGCTCAGGCACTCCCAGGGGGCGAGCATGTCGAGCACGACCCGGTCGACGGACTGCGGCGCCATGGTGGCCGGCAGGGCCTCGGCGAGGTCGCCGAGGGTGATCGTCCAGTTCTCCGGGTCGGATCCGAGGAAGGTGGCGATGTTGGCGCGCGCGACGTCGGCGAATTCGTCGCGACGTTCGAAGGAGGCCAGGCGGCCGGCCGGTCCGATCGCGCGGAGGAGCCAGAGCGACAGGGCGCCGGATCCCACGCCGGCTTCGACGACGGTCGCGCCGGGGAAGATGTCGGCCTGCGCGAGGATCTGCGCGGCATCCTTCGGGTAGATGATGGCGGCGCCGCGGGGCATGGACATGACGAAGTCGCTGAGCAGCGGGCGCAGTGCCAGGTGTTCGACGCCGACGTTGTTGGTCACGACGGAGCCGTCCGGCAGGCCGATGATCTCGTCGTGCGACAGGATGCCGCGGTGGGTGTGGAAGACCTCGCCCGGCACCAGGGTGATCGTGTTCATCCGGCCCTTGGGGCCGGTCAGTTGCACCCGGTCGCCGGCCCGGAAGGGTCCGCTGTTCTGGGTTACCTGATTGTGGCTCATGCGCTGGCTGTGTCCTCGCTGTTGGTTGCCCCGGACAGGGCCAGGAATTGTGCGTATTCGTTTGCGCTGCGCCGCTCGGCGTAGAGTTCGGCGAGGCCGGCGACGGTGCGCCCGGCAAGTGTCGGCCAGAGGTCGTACAGGCCGCTCTCCGGCAGGTCGATCATGTGCGGAACGCCGATGACGATCGCGCCGGATGCCACCGCGGCCGCGACGCCGGGCACGGAGTCCTCCACCGCGACGCAGTGCTGGGGGTTGACGCCCAGGAAGTCCGCCGCGACGAGGTACGCCTCCGGATGGGGCTTGCTGTTGGTGACCATGTCGCCGGCGACGATGGTGTCGAAGGCGGCGAATCCGACGAGGTCGGCGATCTGGCGGGCCATCCGTTCCACCGACATGGTGACCAGGGCCATCGGCACGCCGGCGTCCTTGAGCTCGGCGAGAAGTTCACGCGCGCCGGGGCGCCACGGAACACCGAAGTCGCCGAGCTGTTGCTGCACGCGGTCGGTCAACCAGTGCACGATCGCATCGGCTTCCATCTCGACACCGCGCTCCGCCAGGATCCTCGCGCCGTTCCACAGCCCGGAGCCCACGAGCAGGAGGCAGTCCTCCGCTGTCCATACGCCGCCGAAGGATTCGACCAGTTCGGTTTCAGCGCGCATCCAGTACGGCTCGGTGTCAACGAGGGTCCCGTCCATGTCCCAGAGCACGGCCGCCGGCAGGAGGGAAATTAGTGGGTTCACGTTCACGGGGTTCAAGTGTAGAGGGCACGGCCTATCCTTGACTGAGGATGCACCGTTCGGGGCATCCGGAATGGGCGAGGTCTCACGCAGTGACAGACGGCAATGGGTTCCTGAGCGGACGCCTCCTCGTGGTGGCGTTCGAGGGGTGGAACGACGCGGGCGAAGCGGCCACCGGCGCGGTTCGCACGCTTAAAGACCTGCTCGACGTGACGGAACTCTCCGAGGTCGACCCTGAGGTGTACTTCGACTACCAGTTCAACCGGCCCACCATCTCGACCAACGAAGACGGTCAACGAGAGATCGAGTGGCCGGGCGCGGTGCTGTACGGGCCGGCAACCCCCGGAGTGCCGGTCGAATCGCTGGCCGAAGACGCCCAGCTCCGCGTGAGCGGGGCCAACGCCGGCAACATCTACATCCTGATCGGCACGGAGCCCTCGCGCAGCTGGAAGAGCTTCGCGGCGGAGATTCTCGATTCGGCGCTCGCGGCTGACGTGAGCGGCGTGGTCTTCCTGGGCGCGATGCTCGCCGATGTGCCGCACACCCGTCCGATTTCGATCTTCGTGGCGAGCGACAACCCGCAGGTGCGGTCAGAGCTCCAGATCGAACGCAGCAACTACGAGGGGCCGGTCGGCATCCTGAGCGTCCTCGCGGATGCCGCCGAGAAGGTGGGCATCCCGACCCTGTCGATCTGGGCGTCCGTGCCGCACTACGTGCACAACGCGCCGTCGCCCAAGGCCATGCTGGCCCTGATCGACAAGCTCGAGGAGATCATCGACGTCGTGATCCCGCGGGGTGACCTCGTCGCCGAGGCCGCCGAGTGGGAAACCGGCATCAACACCCTGGCCGCCGAGGACGACGAGATGGCCGCGTACATCGCGCAGCTCGAACAGGCCCGCGACATGGTCGATTCGCCCGAGGCGAGCGGCGAGGCCATCGCGCAGGAGTTCGAGAAGTACCTGCGTAAGCGCGGCGACGGTCGCGACGGTCGTGACGGCCGCGACGGTCGTGAGGGCCGCGACGGCTGGGCCGGCCCCGGCCCCGAGGGGCCCCGCCTGCCCTAACCCGCGAGGGTTACAGGCGGATTCCGAGCAGCGCGTCGATCGCGCGAGCAAGCAAGGCAGGGTCGTCGCCCGGGTGGGCGACGGCGTCATCCAGGATCGCCAGGGCTGCCGGGGTGTCGAGGTCGTCGCCGAGCGCTGCGCGCAGGCGTTCGAGGACCGCGTCGGTGTCGCCGGTAGCGTTCGTACCGGCCCGCGCCGGCGCGGTTGCCGGGGCGCCGAACGCGGCGACCCACCGGAGGAGCCGCTGCTCGGCCGCCTCGAGCCGGGCGTCCGTCCATTCCCAGTCGCTGCGGTAGTGCTGGGCGAGCAGGGCCAGTCGGATGGCGCGCGGGTCGGTGCCCTGCCGGCGCAGCCCCGACACGAGCACGAGGTTGCCGAGGGACTTGCTCATCTTCTCCCCCTGGTAGGCGACCATGCCGGTGTGGCTGTAGACGCCGGCGAGCGGATGCCCGGAGAGCGCGGCCGCGTGGCCGGCGCTCATGTCGTGGTGCGGGAAGATCAGGTCGGATCCGCCGCCCTGCACGGTGAAGTCGGTGCCGAGCTCCTTGAGGGCGATCACCGAGCACTCGATGTGCCAGCCCGGTCGCCCGGCGCCGACCCGCGACGGCCATGACGGTTCGCCCGTGCGGGACGCGCGCCAGAGCAGCGGGTCCAGCCGGTCGCGCTTGCCGGCGCGGTCGGGGTCTCCCCCGCGTTCGGCGAACAGGGTGAGCATCGTGTCGTGGTCGAGGTTGCTCTCCTCCCCCAGCTTCCAGGGTGCCTGCCGCTCGGCCTCAGCGATGTCGAAGTAGATGTCCGATCCGGTCTCGCCGGTCGGCCCGGCGAGGGCGTCCGGGGTGTCGACCGGGTAGGCGATGCCGGCATCCCAGAGTTGGGCCACAGCGTCGGCGATTTCGTCGATGACCTCCGTGACCGCGACGTAATCGTCGGGCGGGATGATCGAGAGGGCTTCCATGTCGGTGCGGAACAGTTCCACCTGCGACTCGGCCAGGTCGCGCCAGTCGACGCCGGTCGCCGTGGCCCGCTCGAGCAGCGGGTCGTCCACGTCGGTGACGTTCTGCGCGTAGTTCACGCGGTAGCCGCCGTCCAGCCAGACGCGCTGCAGCGTGTCGAAGGCCAGGTAGGTGGCGGCATGGCCGATGTGGGTGGCGTCGTACGGCGTGATCCCGCAGACGTACAGGCGGGCGACATCCGTCGGCCTGGCCTCAATGATGTCGTCGGTGGCCGTGTCGTGAAGCCGGGGTGCGCCGGAACGGCCCGGTAATGAAGGGATCTCGGGTCGTTGCCATGCACGCATGGACTCAGCCTAACTAGGCGGCGATGGTGTTCGTCGCCAGCAGCGCGAAGAGCGCGCCGCCGAGCAGGATCCGGTAAATCACGAACGGCAGGAAGCTGTGCTTGGAGATGTAGTTCATGAAGAACGTGATCACCAGCAGGGCGACGCCGAAGGCGATGACCGTGGCGACGAGCGTTTCCAGGGGGCTGAAGATCTCCGGCGTGCAGTGCGCCATGCCGGCGACGCACGGCTTCGCGATGGACTTGTACATCTCATAGAAGCCGCTGCCGAGCACAGCCGGGATGGCCAGCAGGAATGCGTACCGGGCGGCTGCCCGGCGCTCGTAGCCCATGAAGAGGCCGGCCGTGATCGTGCCGCCCGAGCGGGAGACGCCGGGGATGAGGGCGAGCGCCTGGGCGAAGCCATAGATGACGCCGTGGGGAACGGTGATGTCCTTGAGGCGGCGCTTCTTCGCACCGACGAAGTCGGCGATGCCGAGCAGGATGCCGAAGCCGATCAGCACGGTGGCGGTGATCCACAGGTTACGCAGCGAGGTTTCGATCTGGTTCTGGAAGAGCAGGCCGAGCAGGATGATGGGCAGCGAGCCGAAGATGATGAGCCAGCCCATGCGGGCGTCCGGGTCGGAGCGCGGAACCTTGCCGAAGAGCGACCTGAACCACTGGCCGATGATGCGCACGATGTCGCGCCAGAAGAACAGGACGACGGCGGCTTCCGTGCCGATCTGGATGATCGCGGTGAAGCGTGAGCCGGGGTCGGCCCCGGTGCCCAGGAACTCGCCGACGATACGGATGTGAGCGCTGGATGACACCGGAAGGAACTCGGTGAGGCCCTGGACGAGTCCCAGGATGACGGCATTGAGGAAATTCACGCGCTGTTGCTCCGGTGGCTAGTAGGTCGACAGCAGGTCGGTCAAAACCCGCCTGCCAAACACTAACGCTTCCAACGGCACGCGCTCGTCCACGCCGTGGAACATCGCCGGAAAATCAAAATCTGCCGGGAGTTTGAGCGGGGCGAAGCCGTAACCCTTGATGCCCAGTTCCTTCAACGCCTTGTTGTCGGTTCCGCCGGAGAGCAGGTAGGGCAGCACGGGGGCGCTCGGGTCGTGCCGGCCCAGCGTCTCGACGACCGCGTCGATGAGCGGGCCGCCGAATTCGGTTTCCAGGCCGATGTCGCGGTGCATGACGACGATCTCGATGTCGGGGCCGACCAACTCGGCGACCTCGGCGAGTACGGCGTCCTCTTCGCCGGGCAGGGAACGGATGTCGATGAGCGCCTCGGCCATGTCCGGTATGACGTTGTGCTTGTAGCCGGCCCGCAGCAGGGTGGGGTTTGTCGTCGTGCGCAGGCTCGCCTGGATGAAGCCGGAGGCCGTGCCCGTGGCGAGGGCGAGCTCGTCCGGCCCGACCTTCTGGGGGTCGACGTCGAGGATGCGGGCCAGCTCGGCGAGCATCTGCGTGGTGGTGTCCGTCAGGCGGATGGGCCACTCCCGGCGCCCGACCTTGGCCACGGCCTCGGCGAGTTTGGTGACCGCGTTGTTGGGGATCAGACGCGAGCCGTGCGCCGCGGTTCCGCGGGCGACGAGCTTGATCCAGATGAGAGCTTTCTCACCCGTTTGCAGCACGTAGGCGCGCTTTCCGCCGACCATGATCGAGTACCCGCCCACTTCGCTGATCGCCTCGGTGGCGCCGGCGAAGAGTTGCGGGTGGTTGTCGACGAGGTAGTGCGAGCCGAGCACTCCCCCGGCCTCTTCGTCGGCGAAGAACGCGACCACGAGGTCGCGGGCGGGCGCCTGCCCTGAGCCGATGATGTCGCCGAGGGAGGCGAGGATCATGGCGTCCATGTTCTTCATGTCGACGGCGCCGCGTCCCCACAGCATGCCGTCCTTGATGACGCCTTCGAACGGGTCGACGGTCCAGTTCGCGGGGTCGGCCGGCACCACGTCGAGGTGGCCGTGCACCACGAGCGCGCCCCGGCTGCTGTCGCGACCCTTGACCCGGGCGACGACGCTGGTGCGGCCGGGTTCGGAGTCGAAGAGCTCGGGCTCGAGGCCGAGGCCGCGCAGCCGGGCGGCGACGTATTCGGCGGCATCCGTCTCGCTGTTGGCGCGCCCTTCGCCGTAGTTACTGGTGTCGAAACGGATGAGGTCGCGTGCGATCTCGGCCGTCAGGTCCAGTCGATCTTCGGCCGGGGTGTCTTCAACGGAGAGTGCCATATGCCTCACGCTACCGGCATCTCATGGGTGCCGTGTGTATCAGCCGGGGTCCCAATCCGTGCTAAGTTATTCCTCGGCAGTCGATGCAAATCAGCTGCCGATTCACCAGCCCGGGTGGCGGAAATGGCAGACGCGCTAGCTTGAGGTGCTAGTGCCCTTACGGGCGTGGGGGTTCAAGTCCCCCCTCGGGCACAGAGGCCAGTTCGGAGAATTCCGGGCTTGCGTTCGGAAAATAGGTCGTGATAACGGATTCTTTGTTGCAC
>DHJB01000058.1:4978-28573 GCA_002404115.1 Microbacteriaceae bacterium UBA4731 | reverse complement strand
TGACGTTCATCTGATTGGCTCATGACACCATCCAACAACCAGCCACTGACATTTCTTCACCTTCGCGCTCGTCGAGCCAGGCTCACGACAATTCGACCTCCGGGGACTTCGGCACCGCCTAATCGAGCCGCAGCGACTGTTTCCGCTGTCCGCTTCGCGCGGGTGGCCGGGCGCATGGGCGCTGACGATCCAGTACAACGCCATCTTCCGCGCGGACGGCGCCAGGGCCGCGAACGCGCGCTCGGCGCCCGGCGAGCCAGCTAGGGCGGCGACGAGACCTTCAGGGATCACGAGGGCATCCACCGTGTCGAGGAGCGTCCACGACCCGTCCGCCTTGGCTGCCTCAATGGCCGCAATGCCGGCCGGAGCCAGCAGCCTCTGTTCGGCCAGGCGGGCCACCCGCTTCTTGTTGGTGCGCGCCCAGGTGCCGCCGCGCTTTCGTGGCGTGAAGTGCTGCTTGAACCGCGAGTCGTCCAGTTGACTCGCCGTACCGTCGATCCAGCCGAAACACAGCGCATCCTCCACGGCGTCGTCATAGCCGAAAGAGGCGACCTGGTTGCCCTTCTTCCCGATGTCCAGCCACACGCCCCGCGAGATGGCATGGTTGGCGCAGAGCCAGGCCAGCTACTCGTCCCGGCCGGCAACCTGGAGCAGCGGATGCTCGGCCGGCGAGGGAGTCACGGCCTGGCGGTGACTGTCGGCAATTCGTTCACGCGGTGAGCCTACCCTCGGGAAGATGACGCGTTGGAGTGGTCCGTGGGCAGCCCGGCAGCCAGCGCGTGACGCAGAAGGGCCTGCGCTGACCACCGCATGAGCTCCACCGCCTCGTCGCGGGACAGGCCGGCCACGTTGGTGAACCAGACCAGCGACTCGATGCCGACGGCGCCGCGCACGGTCACCGCGAGTCGATGAACGTCGGCCTCGGTCAGTCGGGGACGAAGCGGCGCCAGCGCCTCCTCGAACCACCCGATCGCCCGGCCCTTGCGCAACGGGAGGTCCCGGCCTTCCGCGCCCGGGTCGAGGGACAGCCGCAGCATGGTGCGTTGCTGGTGCTCGGTCTCGACGATCAGCTGCAGGAAAGCGCCCACCGCGGCTCGGAGCCGGGCCTCAGGATCCTCGCCGGCGTCAGGCGGCAGAAGCGACGTCCGCTCGATCTCCGGATGCGCCGCAACGAGCAGCGCCGTCTGGTTGGAGAAATAGCGGTACGCGGTCGTGCGCGAGATCGCTGCGGAGGCCGCTGCATCCTCGACCGTCGGCGTCGACCCACCCTCGGCGAGCAGCGCGCGGGCGGCGGTGATCAGCGCGGTGCGCGTCCGGGACTTCTGCCCGGAGCGGCCGGACAATTCGTATGGCGTCGACATGACACACATGATACCTTAGTTCCATCGTGGGATGTACGTCCCACGAAGGGACGAAGGAAGGTCATCATGAAGACACGGGCCGTCACGATTCGCGAAAGCGACGAAGGCGAACAACGGTGGTTCTGCGGCGGCGGGCTGCACACCTGGAAGGTCACCGCGAGCGAATCCGACGGCGCGTTCCTGATGTGGGAATCACTCGAGGACGCGGGCAAGGCCACACCCGTGCACCTGCACGCGGGTGCCGACGAGACCTTCTACTTACTCGAAGGCGAAGTCGTCCTCTACCTCGATGGTGAGACGCGCCCCGTGCACACCGGCGGCGTCGCGGTCATCCCGCGGGGCATCCCGCATGCTTTCAGGGTGACATCGCCGCAGGCGCGGATGCTGTGGGTGCACACTCCCGGTGGCGCCGAGGCGTTCTACCGGGAGGCCAGTGACCCGGTCGTGGCCGGCGAACAGCGCCCACCCGTTGACTTCGGCCGCGTCAAGGCGGCCGCGCAGTCCACCGGTGGGGCCGAAATTCTCGGCCCGCCGCCGGAATAGGCCGGGGGTACGGCACACCCGGTTTGCCTCAGACTCCGAACCTGACGGCGAGGGCTGCCGCACCGAGGATTCCGGCGTTGTTGCGGTGCACGGCCGGGACGATCGGGGTCGCCAGCTTGAGCAGCGGCAGGAATTCCCGGTGGTGCTTGGACACGCCGCCGCCGACGATGAACAGGTCGGGGGAGAAGAGCTTCTCGAGCGTCGAGTAATACTTCTGCAGGCGTCCGGCCCACTTCTCCCAGCTCAGGTTCTCCCGTTCCTTCACGGAATACGCCGCGCGGGTCTCGTAGTCGTGGCCGTCGATCTCAATGTGGCCGAGTTCGGTGTTCGGCACGAGCACGCCGTCGTTGAGCAGCGCCGAGCCGATACCGGTACCCAGGGTGGTGAGGATGACCACGCCCGGAACGCCCTTGGCCGCGCCGAACTGCGCCTCCGCGTAGCCGGCGGCATCCGCGTCGTTCACAAAGTGGATGCGACGGCCGAGGCCCTCCTCGAAGAGCTGCTCGGCGGCCAGGCCGATCCACTTGGCGGACACGTTCGCGGCCGACATGGTGCGGCCGTTCTTGACGACGGCGGGGAAGCAGACACCGATCGGCAGGCTGGACATATCTGTCGCGTCAGCCGACACCATGGCCAGGAGCTTGCGCGTGGTTTCGATGATGTCCTTGGGGCTGCCGCCCTTCGGCGTCGCAAGCTTGACCCGCTCGGAGAGCAGCTCACCGGTCGAGAGGTCGACCACAGCCCCTTTGATGCCGGTTCCGCCGATGTCAATCCCGATGGCCGTCGTTGCACTCATACTGAAAACTTACCCGCTACGGGAGGGTGAGAATCTCGGCGCCGCGCTCGGTGACCACGAGAGTGTGCTCGAACTGGGCGGTGATGCTGCGGTCCTTCGTGGTGACGGTCCAGTCGTCGGCCCACATGTCCCACTGGTGCGTGCCGAGTGTGAGCATCGGTTCGATCGTGAACACCATCCCCACCTCCATGACGGTGTCGTAGAGCGGCGCCGAGTCGTAGTGGGGGATGATCAGGCCGGAGTGGAAGGCCTCGCCGACGCCGTGGCCGGTGAAGTCGCGCACGACGCCGTAGTTGAAGCGCTTGGCGTAGGACTCGATGGCGCGGCCGATCACGTTGACCTGGCGGCCCGGCGCGACCGCCTTGATCCCGCGGTTGAGCGACTCCCTGGTGCGCTCGACGAGCAGGGCGACCTCGTCGGATGCCTCGCCGACGATGAAGGTGACGTTGCTGTCGCCGTGCACACCGTTCTTGAAGGCGGTGATGTCGATGTTGACGAGGTCACCGTTTTCGAGCACCGTGTCATCCGGGATGCCGTGGCAGATGACTTCGTTGACCGAGCTGCACAGGGATTTCGGGTAGCCGCGGTAGCCGAGCGTAGACGGGTAGGCGTCGTTGGCGATCAGGAAGGCGTGCCCGACAGCGTCGAGCTCCTCGGTCGTCACGCCGGGGCGGATGGCGCGGCCGACGGCCTCGATGGCCTGCGCCGCGATCCGGCCGGACTCCCGAATCAGCGCGATCTTCTCCGCCGAATAGACATCGGAGCCGGTGAACCGGGCGGGGGACTCCTTGCCGACGTACTCAGGGCGCACGATGTGGGACGGGACAGGACGGGTGGAAGACACCGTTCCAGGTACGAGGTGACCGGCAGGATTCTTAGGCATAGGATCAATTATGACCGCTGACACTGAACACCAGTTCTGGTACAACATGCGCACAGGCAAGGTCGAGCAGGGCCTCCAGTCGCAATCAATCGATCGGGTCGGACCCTTCGAAACCGAGGTCGAGGCAAGTCACGCCCTCGAGAAGCTCCGCGCCAACAGCGCGAAATGGGCAGAGGAAGACGCGCAGGAGGGTCGCTGACCCAGCCGCCGTCGCTGACCCTGGCGCCCGGGCGCTGAGGGCCCGTTACTCGTAGCTGTGCTCTGGAGCCGGGTACGCGCCGGAGTCGACGTCGTCCTTGAACCGGTGCACGGCATCCGTCAGGACGCTGCGCAGGTTGGCGTACTGGCGCACGAACCGGGGGACCCGCCCGTCCGTCATGCCGGCGAAGTCCGTCCACACCAGCAGCTGCCCGTTGACGTCTGGGCCGGCACCGACGCCGATCGTGGGAATCTCGAGGCGCGCGGTCACCTGGGCGGCGACCGTCGCCGGCACCATCTCCAGGACCACCGCGAATGCCCCGGCGTCCTGCACGGCGAGCGCGTCCTCGATCAGCAGTTCCGCGGCCTTGCCGCGGCCCTGGATGATGTGCCCGCCGAGGCCGTGCTCGCTCTGGGGCGTGAAGCCCACGTGTCCCATCACCGGGATGCCGGAGGTGACGATCCGTTTGATCTGCTTGTGGCTGCGCACGCCGCCCTCGAGCTTCACGGCGTGGGCCTGCGCCTCCTTCATGAAGCGCACGGCCGTGTGCAGGGCCTCGCCAGGGCCGGTCTCGTAGGAGCCGAACGGCATGTCTGCGACCACGAGTGCGCGCGTGACCGCCCTGGCGACGGCGCGGGTCAGCGGGATGAGCTCGTCGACCGTCACGGGAAGCGTCGTCTCGTAGCCGAAGACGTTGTTGCCTGCCGAGTCGCCGACCAGCAGAAAGTCGATGCCGGCCTGGTCGAAGATCTGCGCGGTGAGCATGTCATAGCTGGTGAGCCCGGTGATCGGGATGCCCTGCTTCTTCGCATTGTAGAAGTGCCTCGTGCGGACGCGTTTGGGTCCGGCGGGGGCTGCGCCAAACGGATTGAGCTCGGGGGCGGCGTGTGGGGCGTCGGGCGTGGGCGACTCTGGCATGGCTCAAGTGTAGTCAGACCGTCATTCGGCGCCGCGGGCGCCCGTTTTCGCCCGAGACACGGCGCCGCGCACTAACCTAGGAAGCAACAGAAAGGGCGTGAATGGACAAGCAACGCGACTTCGTTCTTCGGACCATCGAGGAGCGGGGAATCAAGTTCATCCGACTCTGGTTCACGGATGTCGTCGGCACGCTCAAGTCTGTCGCGATCGCCCCCGCGGAGGTCGAGGGAGCCTTCGCCGAAGGCCTCGGTTTCGACGGTTCGGCGATCGAGGGACTGACGCGTTCGTTCGAGGCCGATGTGCTCGCGCACCCGGACCCCACGACCTTCCAGATCCTGCCCTGGCGCGGTGAGGTGGATCCCACCGCTCGCATGTTCTGCGACATCACGACGCCCGACGGCCAGCCCGCCGTCGCCGACCCCAGGAATGTGCTCAAGCGCACGCTCGCGAAGGCCGCCGACCGCGGGTTCACGTTCTACACGCATCCCGAGATTGAGTTCTACCTGCTCAAGTCGTCCAAGTTCGGCAAGGACGGCCCTGTGCCGGTCGATTCCGCCGGGTACTTCGACAACGTTCCTGGCGGCACGGCGCACGACTTCCGCCGCCGGTCGGTGCGGATGCTCGAGGACCTCGGCATCTCGGTGGAGTTCAGCCACCACGAGGCAGGCCCGGGCCAGAACGAAATCGACCTGCGTTACGCCGACGCCCTGACGACCGCCGACAACATCATGACCTTCCGCACCGTCATCAAGGAGGTGGCGATCGAGCAGGGCGTCTACGCAACCTTCATGCCCAAGCCGATGTCGGCGCACCCGGGATCCGGCATGCACACCCACCTGTCCTTGTTCGAGGGCGACACCAACGCCTTCTACGAGGCCGGCGCCCAGTACCAGCTCTCCAAGACGGGCCGGCAGTTCATCGCGGGCCTGCTCAAGCACGCCCCGGAGATCACCGCGGTGACCAACCAGTTCGTGAACTCCTACAAGCGTCTCTGGGGCGGCGACGAGGCGCCCAGCTTCGTCTGCTGGGGCCACAACAACCGTTCGGCGCTCATCCGGGTTCCGCTGTACAAGCCGAACAAGGGCCAGAGTTCGCGCATCGAGTACCGCGCGATCGACTCCGCCGCGAACCCCTACCTCGCGTACTCGCTCATGCTGGCGGCCGGGCTCAAGGGCATCGAGGAAGGCTACGAACTGCCGCCGGAGGCCGAGGACAACGTCTGGAGCCTCAGCGACACGGAGCGCCGGGCGCTTGGCTACCACCAGCTGCCCGCGAGCCTCGACCACGCCATCCAGTTCATGGAGGAGTCGGAGCTCGTTGCCGAGACGTTGGGCGAGCACGTCTTCAACTACGTGCTGCTCAACAAGCGCCAGGAGTGGCGGGAGTACCGCTCCCAGGTCACCCCGTTCGAGCTGCGCAACAACCTCGAGATGCTCTAGGAGCCTGCGGCGGAACGGCACGCAATGGCGCGACAACAGTTCACCCTGACCGAGCTTGCCCGGGTTGGTTTCGTCGACCTCGGCGAGGTGCGAGGGCGCCTCGACGAGGTGAGCGAGCTCGGCGGGCCTGGGCCCGCCGAGTTGTTGCCGCTGGTGGCGAAGGCGGCGAGCCCGGATGCCGCGCTCTTCGCGCTGCTGGCGCTGCTGCGCCACGCGCCGGCCGAGTCGCTGGCGCTGCTGGCGCGTCCGGATGCCGCACTCCGGTTGCTGCGCGTCGTCGGCGCCTCGAGCGGCCTAACCGATTTCTTCCTGCGGCACCCCGACGAGCTCGCGGTCCTTGCCGAGGCACGCACGGTCCTGCCGGACGCCGAGGAACTGCACGCCGACCTGCTCGATTCGGTCGGGGCCAGCGACGGCTTCGCGACGCTCATCGACGATCCGGCCTGGGTGGCGTTGCGGGTGCGCTACCGCAGGCGGCTCGCGGAGCTTGCGGCCTTCGACCTGGAGCAGGCCGACCCGGTGGCCGGCATCGACGGCATCGCCAGGACGCTGGCTCACCTGGCCGCCGCCGCGCTCGAGGCCTCGCTGGCCGTCGCCCGGAGCATGGCGTCGGGCCCGGTCGCGGCACACGGCATCTTCTCGGTCGAGGAGGTCAGGGCGACCCGCCTGGCCGTCATCGGCATGGGCAAGGCCGGCGCCTCCGAACTGAACTACGTCAGCGACGTCGACGTGATCTTCGTCGCAGAGGGCGACGAGGACGCCGGCCTCGGCAGCGCCAGGGCCGTGGACATCGGCACGAGGCTGGCAATCCTGATGATGCGCGGCATCAACGAGTCCGCCCTCGAGCCCGAGCTCTGGGAGGTGGATCCCAACCTCCGGCCGGAGGGTAAGAACGGCGCCCTGGTCCGGTCCCTCGAATCGCACCTCGCCTATTACGAACGATGGGCCAAGAGCTGGGAGTTCCAGGCGCTGCTCAAGGCGCGCCCCCTCGCCGGGGACGCCGGCCTCGGCGCCCGGTACATCGAAGCCGTTGCGCCGAAGGTGTGGACCAGCGCCAGCCGGGAAAATTTCGTCGAGTCCGTGCAGCGGATGCGCGAACGGGTGACCACGAACATCCCGGACGACGAGGTCGACGTGCAGCTCAAGCTCGGGCCGGGCGGACTGCGAGACATCGAGTTCACCGTTCAGCTCCTGCAGCTGGTGCACGGCCAGGCCGACCCGGACGTGCGGCAGCGCGGCACGCTGCCTGCCCTGGAATCCCTGGCCAATGCCGGCTACGTCGGCCGGGCCGAGGCCGCCGAGTTCGCCCAGGACTACCGGGTGCTGCGGCTGATGGAGCACCGGCTGCAACTCGAGAAGCTGCGCCGCACCCACCTGGTGCCGCGGGACGAGGCGAGCCTGCGCATCCTCGCCAGGGCGACCGGGCTGGCCACCAGCGCCGCGCAGCTGACCCAGCGCTGGGCCGACACCAAACAACGCGTGCGCGGCCTGCACGAACGGCTGTTCTACCGTCCGCTGCTGTCGGCGGTAGCCGCGCTGCCGGCGGAGGGCCTGAACCTTACGAGCGCGCAGGCAGAGGCCCGGCTGGCCGCGATCGGCTTCCGGAACACGAAGGGCGCCCTCGGGCACATCGCGGCGCTCACCGGCGGGGTGTCCCGCCGCGCCGCCATCCAGCGCCACCTGCTCCCGGTGATGCTGAAATGGTTCTCCGAGGGCGCCGACCCGGATTACGGCCTGCTGGCCTTCCGGCGGCTCAGCGACAACCTCGGTTCCACCTACTGGTTCCTGCGGATGCTGCGCGACTCCTCCGGCGCGGCCGAGCGGCTCACGCACGTGCTCTCCACCTCCCGTTTCGTCGGCGAACTGCTTGAGAAGATTCCGGAAGCCGTGGCCTGGCTGGAGGATGAGGACGACCTCCGCCCCCGGCCCCTGGCCGCGCTGCAGGAGGAGGTGCGGGCCGTGCTGGCAAGGCACGAGAGCGCGGATGCCGCGGCATCCATCCTGCGCACCGCCCGGCGCCGCGAAATGCTCAGGCTCGCGTTCTCGGCGATCCTCGGCCAGCTGACCATCGAGGAGCTGGCGGTCGGACTCACCGACATCACCACCACCACCATCCAGGGTGTGCTCGCCGCCATCCGCGGCACCGATCTCGGCGGGGCGGCGGGTACGGACACCCCCGACGGCATCGAGTTCGCCGTGATCGGCATGGGCCGCTTCGGCGGGGCAGAGCTCGGCTTCGGCTCCGACGCTGACGTCATGTACGCGTTCCGCGCCGGCCGCCTCGAGGGCGAAGCCGCGCACGGTTGGGCGAGCCTCATCGTGCGGGAATTGAATCGGCTCACCGAAGACAACCGCCTGCCGCTCGACCTCGACATCGGCCTGCGGCCGGAAGGCAAGAACGGTTCGGTCGTGCGGTCGCTGGACTCCTACGCGGCCTACTACCGCCGCTGGTCGCTCACCTGGGAGGCCCAGGCGCTGCTGCGCAGCAGTGGAGTCGCGGGGGATGCCCTGCTCCTGCGCGACTTCGACGCGGTCGCCGACGAGGTGCGGTACCCAACGGCCATCGCCGAGCAGGAGGTGCGTGAGGTCAAGCGCATCAAGGCCAGGGTCGAGAAGGAACGGCTGCCGCAGGGCGCCGACCCGAATCGTCACCTCAAACTCGGCCGCGGCTCGCTCAGCGACGTCGAATGGTTCGTGCAGCTGCTCCAGCTGCAGTACGCGGCGGCCATCCCGACGCTCCGCACGACATCCACCCTCGTCGCGCTCCAGGAAGCGGTGTCCGCCGAACTGGTCAGCGAGTCGGACGCCGCGACCCTCCGCGCCGCGTGGGTGTTCGTCTCGCGCGCCCGGTCTGCGATCACCCTGTGGACGAACAAGACCTCCGACGTGCTCCCGGCGGACAGAGCGCAGCTGGAGGGCATCGCACGGGTCATGGAATACCCGCCCGGCTCGGCGAACCAGCTGGAGGAGGACTACCTCGCCGTCACGCGCCGGGCGCGCGCCGTGTTCGAGCGCCTCTTCTACGGCCCCGTCGAGCGCCCAGGCCCCTCCGCCGGCTGACCCGCGCCGCCCGCGCGCTCGCGCTCCCCACCCCGCGCACGCGCACACCCCGCCCCGCGGGTTCGAATTCGACGGAGATTCTTCTCGAAATCGACTGTTTCGCCCCGAAAACGGCCCGCTCGGGCAAAATCTCCGTCGAATTCGGTTGGGGCGACAATGCAGCAGGGGCCGCAGCTCCGAAGAGATGCGGCCCCTGCCGTGAATTACCGGGCGGTTTAGACGCCGTAGTAGAGCTCGTACTCGAACGGGTGCGGACGCTGCGCGAGCGGCTTGATTTCCTTCTCACGCTTGAAGTCGATCCAGGTTTCGATCAGTTCGGGCGTGAACACGTTTCCGGCGAGCAGGAAGTCGTGGTCGGCCTCGAGGGCGAGCAGGGCCTCCTCGAGGGATGCCGGAACCTGGGGGATGTTCTTGGCTTCTTCGGGCGGGAGCTCGTAGAGGTCCTTGTCGACGGGCTCGTGCGGCTCGATGCGGTTCTTGATTCCGTCGAGGCCGGCCATGAGCTGCGCGGCGAAGGCCAGGTACGGGTTGCCGGAGGCATCCGGCGCGCGGAACTCGATGCGCTTGGCCTTCGGGTTCGTGCCGGTGATCGGGATGCGGATCGAGGCAGAGCGGTTGCCGGCCGAGTAGACCAGGTTGACCGGGGCTTCGAAGCCGGGGACGAGACGGTGGTAGGAGTTGACGCTCGGGTTCGTGAACGCCAGGACGGCCGGGGCGTGCTTGAGCAGGCCGCCGATGTACCAGCGCGCGAGGTCGGAGAGTCCGCCGTAGCCGGCCTCGTCGTAGAACAACGGCTTGCCCTCTGACCAGAGCGACTGGTGCGTGTGCATGCCGGATCCGTTGTCGCCGAACAGGGGCTTCGGCATGAAGGTGGCGGTCTTGCCCCAGTCGTGCGCCGTGTTCTTGACGATGTACTTGAACTTCAGGAGGTCGTCGGCCGCGTGGACCATGGTGTCGAAGCGGTAGTTGATCTCGCCCTGGCCGCCGGTGCCGACCTCGTGGTGGCTGCGTTCGAGAATGAGTCCGGCGTCGATCAGCTTGAGACAGATGTCGTCGCGCAGGTCGGCGTGCTGGTCGACCGGGCTGACCGGGAAGTAGCCGCCCTTGTACGGCGTCTTGTTGGCGAGGTTTCCGCCCTCTTCCTTCTTGCCCGAGTTCCAGGCACCCTCACTGGAGTCGACGGCGTAGAAGCTTGAGTACTGGTTCACTTCGTAGCGCACGTCGTCGAAGATGTAGAACTCGGCCTCGGGGGCGAAGAAAGCGGTGTCGGCGATGCCGGTCGACGCGAGGTACTTCTCGGCCTTCTTGGCAACCTGGCGCGGGTCCTTGGAGTAGATCTCGCCGTTGCGCGGGTTGTAGATGTCGAAGAGCATGATGAGCGTGCGCTCGGCGCGGAAGGCGTCGATGTACGCGGTGGTGACATCCGGGATGAGCTGCATGTCCGATTCGTGGATCGACGCGAAACCGCGGATCGACGAGCCATCGAACATTTGGCCGACGGTGAAGAAATCTTCGTCGACGGTCGACGCCGGGATGTTGAAGTGCTGCTGCACACCAGGCAAGTCGGTGAAACGGATGTCAAGGAACTTGACGTCCGTTTCCTTGATGTACTTGAGCACTTCTGACGAATCGCGGAACATGCGTGTTTACTCCAAACGGCGTGGGCGTGGAACTAGAAAAGTCGCACTGCGGCTTCACTGAGATTAGTCCTGCGGGATTTCCCGGCAGTGACGCTTATGTTTCACACATGTTACGCCGACCGTCGCTCGGTAGAATCATCAGGTGACGGCATCATCCTCGAAACCCACCACCTTTGGCCAGCTCGCCCCGAGTCGGTGGCCGGGGGAGCGCCTCGGGCTCCCGGCTTCCGGGCCAGGGTCAGTGGGCCGGGCCGGCCGGCGTGTCGCAGCCCTCGCGATCGACTGGGCTCTCGGTTACGGCGTGGCCTCACTGTTATTCCACAGCGACGATCCCGCGGTCATGGACCTGACGATCACGCTCTGCTTCGTCGTGCTGCAGATCATCTTCATCCCGACGATCGGCGGCAGCATCGGGCACCGTCTGCTCGGGCTGCGGGTCGTGCCGCTGACGGGCGGCTGGGTCGGCCTCTGGCGCCCGGTCGTGCGATCGGTGCTGCTCGGCCTCGTCGTACCTGCCCTGGTCTGGGACTCGGACCAGCGCGGCTTCCACGACAAGGTCGCCGGCACCGTCCTCATCCGCGCCTAAGCGTTCTTCCCGGGCGCGCTTCCCGGGCGCGAAAAAGCCCGCGAGTGAGCACTTTCCGCGGTTCCCGGAGTGGGTTTACCGCCGAAACTGCTCACTCGCGGGCTGGTGGGATGCGCGTGAGGCGAGTGGAGGGACGAGTTAGTTGCCGCGCTGGGGGCGGGCCTTGGTCGGGTCGATGCCCTTGGGGATCGGCAGCTTCTTGGTCATCGAGTTCAGGCGGTTGTTGACGGCGAGGACCTCGGCCTTGGTGAGGGTCGGCTTGATCTTGGTCAGGCGCCGAGCGAGCTTGTGCAACGGCACGGCCTCGGGGTCGGGGCCGACGGAGATCACGGTCACGGCGATCTTTCCGCCGAGCCGGGACACCATGCGGCGTTCCTCGTCCAGCATGCGCGCGGTGCGCGTGCGGGGGCCCTCGCTGATCAGTACGACACCGCCGCGGCCAACCGCGCGGTAGACGGCATCCTGCGTCTTGCCGTTCACGGCCACGGGCATTTCGCTGCCGACCCAGCCGCGCTTGAGCGAGCTCCGCAGGACGGCGCCGACCGCTCCGGGCTGGCCCTCGATCTGCGAGTAGGCGGCCTTCTCGGCGCGGCGACCCAGGATGATCAGCATCGCGAGGACACCGGCGAGGACGCCGGCGATCACCCAGAGCACAATCGTCAGAACGTTGCCCGGCGAGAGCAGGAGGGCCAGGCCCAAAGTGATCGCGACGGGAACAACGAACGCCAGGATCATGAACAGGACGATGTTCGAGTCGTAACGCCTCGTCATCTGGAACACCTGCCACATTTGCTTCAGGCGGCCGGGTTCTTTAGGGGTTTTGGGGGACTGGTCCTTGCTGCGTGCCATGGTTCTAAGACTACCCAGTCGCCCGATTGCCGCGTGACCGAATCGGGGTCACGAAACCGCCTGCGCGAAGCCGAGCGTCGCGTCGGCGAGGTGCCGCAGATCCTCCGGAACCTCGCGGCCGCTCTTCTGCATCGACTGGGCCCAGAGACGGCCGGCGCGGTAGGAGGAACGCACCAGCGGACCGGAGAGCACACCGAGGAACCCGATGGCCTCGGCTTCCTCCTTGAGCTCGACGAACTCCTGCGGCTTCACCCAGCGGGCCACCGGAAGGTGGCGGGCGCTCGGGCGCAGGTACTGGGTGATCGTGATGATGTCGGTACCGGCGTCGTGCAGGTCCTGCAGGGCCTGGCTGACCTCTGCACGTTCCTCGCCCATGCCGAGAATCAGGTTCGACTTGGTGATCAGGCCGGCGTTGCGTCCCTGGGTGAGCACGTCGAGCGAGCGGTCGTACCGGAAGGCCGGGCGCACACGCTTGAAGATGCGCGGCACCGTCTCCACGTTGTGCGCGAACACCTCTGGTTTGGCCGAGAAGACCTCGCCCAGGTGGTCAGGGTTGCCGGAGAAGTCCGGAACCAGGATCTCCACCCCGGTGCCGGGGCTCTGCTGGTGGATCTGCCGGATTGTCTCGGCGTAGATCCACGATCCCTCGTCGGGCTGGTCGTCGCGGGCGACGCCGGTGACGGTTGCGTAACGCAGTTGCATCTTGACGACGGATTCGGCCACCCGGCGGGGCTCGTCGCGGTCGTAGTCGGCCGGCCGGCCGGTGTCGATCATGCAGAAGTCGCAGCGCCGGGTGCACTGCGAGCCGCCGATCAGGAAGGTCGCCTCGCGGTCTTCCCAGCATTCGTAAATGTTGGGACAGCCGGCCTCCTGGCAGACCGTGTGCAGGTCCTCGCTCTTGACGAGGCTCTGCATCTTCTGGTACTCGGGGCCCATCTTGGCCTTGATCTTGATCCACTCGGGCTTGCGCTCAATGGGAGTCTCCGCGTTCCGGATTTCGAGCCGAAGCATCTTCCGGCCCTCTGGCACGGCGTTCATGCGGCGACCGCCACGGAGCTCAGGAAGCGGGCCTTGATCGGTTCGATCAGCTCCGACGTGTAGACCTCACGGCCGAGCACGCGTGACATGGTCGTCACCCCGGCATCCCTGATCCCGCACGCGATGATGCGGCTGTACGGGTCGAGCGAGTTGCTGCAATTGAGGGCGAATCCGTGCATGGTGACTCCTTCGGCGACGCGGATGCCGATGGCCGCGATTTTCTCTTCACATCCAACGGGACCGACCCAGACGCCCGACCGGCCGCGAACCTGGCGGCCGTCGATGCCGAACTCGGCGAGCACGTCGATCAGGATCCCTTCGAGCATGCGCACGTAGCCGACGACGTCGATGGGCTCGGCGAGGTGCAGGATCGGGTAGCCGACCAGCTGGCCCGGTCCGTGCCAGGTGATCTTCCCGCCTCGGTCGACGTCGATGACTGGAGTGCCGTCTGTGGGACGCTCCTCCGGCTCCGTGCGTTTCCCGGCCGTATACACGGCGGGGTGTTCGAGGAAGATGACGGTGTCGGGTTTCTCACCGGAAACGACCGAACGATGGACTGCGCGTTGGAGCTCAAGGCCCTCAACATACGGCACGGAGTTGGCGCTTAGCCCCGCGACGACAAAGTCGAGCATGGGGATAGTCTACGGCCCGGGCGGTCCTCGACAGGCCCACGCCCGCGCCCGCTCTCCCCACCGCGGACGAATGCTCCCTGCCGCACCGGGCAGGGGACCACGATAGCGGGGTGAGAAGACGCGCGAAACGGATCAGGGCGACCGCCGGCGGCCCGACGGATGCCCGGCCGCCCGCCGCGCCCCCCGCCGAGCCCCTCACGGTGATCGCGGGCTACCGGGTGCTGCGGCGGCTCGGATCGGGCAGCCGGGCGGACGTCTACCTCGGCCACGCCGGCGAGAACGGTTCGACCGTCGCGCTGAAGGTCTTCCGGCCCGAGGCCGACGCTGGGTCGGTCGAGCGGGAGATCCAGGCGCTGTCGGCAGCCCCGGACCGACGCCTGCCCGGGCTCGTCGACGTTGCGACCCTCCCGGACGGTCGGGCCTGCCTCGTACTTGAACTGCTGTCGGGCGGCTCCCTCGGACGCCACCTCGGCGAGGCGAACCGCCTCGAGCCGGGGGAGGCCGTGACAATCCTCGCGCCGGTCGCTGCCGCCCTCGCCGGCGTGCACGCGGCCGGCTTCGCGCACGGCAGGGTCGGCCCGCAGACGGTCATCTTCGATGCCTGGGGCCGCCCGGTGCTCGCCGGGCTGGGCGAGCTCCGGGAGCTGCCGGTCGCCGGAGCACCCAGGAACAGCCTCCTCCGGGACGACCATGCCCGGCTTGCGGCCCTCGTGCGCAGCGTGTTCGACCACCTGGACCCCCAGGACGACGCCGCGCGACGGGCGGACGAGCTCGCCGCCTGGTTTGACGGGGAGGCCGCCGGCGCGGCATTCCGGCCGTGCCTGGACGAACTGGAGCACCGACTGTTCGACTGGGCCCCCGCGGAAGCGGTGCGCCTCGGCCGGCCGGTGGGCGGCATGGACGCGGCGGCGCGGGCACCCCAGGTCGACGGGGCGCGACTGCGCCGGGAGGCGCTCCGGGCGCCCTCGGCGGTCGCGGAGCCGCCCGGTCGCGGCCGGCCGGCCCCCGACCGGTCTCCCCGGGGTTTCGGGCGCCTCCACCGTCCGTCGACCATGCCCGCGGCGGCCAGGGAACTCCTTGAAAACCGCCTCCTCGAACGGCTGCAGCGCCTGTGGCGGGACCTGCCTGGCCTGTGGCGGGACCAACTCAGGGCCAGGCGCCGTCCGCTCCTGGTCGCCGGCCTCGTCGCGGCGGCCGGCACCGTTCTGGCCCTCACCGTGATCCCCGCGGGCGAGGCCTCGAGCCAGGCCGGCCAGGCAAGCGACACGCGGCCGTCATCCTCGGTGCGCACGACGGGAGCGGCGGCAACCGGACGGAGCGCGTCGGATGCCGCGGCGCTGGCCGGGGACGACCCGGTCCTGGCCGTCCCGGTGCTGCTTCGGCTGCGGGCCGAGTGCCTGGCGGCGGCATCCGTTATCTGCCTCGACGGAGTCGACCAGGCCGGGTCCGCCGCCATGGCGGCGGACAGCTACACGGTGCGCCTGATCCAGCAGGGCGGGAGCCGGGAGGAGAAGCCGGACGACGCCTGTTGCACGGTGAGCCTGGTGGAGCGCACCGGCAACTCGGCGCTCGTGGCGCTGGCCCCGCGACCGGGAGCACCGGCGAACAGCAAACCGGCCTCGGCCCTGACAATCAGGGGCGAGGCCGGTTGGCGGTTACGTGAGCTGTTCGACTACTAGTTTCTCAACGAGCGGCGTCTCAACTGCCGGCGTCTCGACGTGCTCGGCATGAGTTAGATGCCGAGGTTTGCCTCGAAGGCGCCGGCTTCGAGCCGTGCCTTCATCGTGGTGAGGAAACGCGATGCGTCGGCACCGTCGATGATGCGGTGGTCATACGAGAGCGCCAGGTACAGGCTCGAACGGATGGCGATCGAGTCGAGGCCGTCCGTCGTGACAACGACCGGCTTCTTGTAAACGATGCCGGTGCCGAGGATGGCGCTCTGCGGCAGGAAGACGACGGGGGTGTCGAACAGGGCGCCGCGCGAGCCGGTGTTGGTCAGCGTGAACGTGCCGCCGGACAGTTCGTCGGGCTTTAGCTTGTTGTCGCGCGTGCGCGCGGCCAGGTCGGCGATCTGGGCGGCGAAACCGGCCAGGTCGAGTTCTCCGGCGTTACGCACGACCGGGGTCAGCAGGCCACGTTCGGTGTCGACCGCGATGCTGATGTTCTCCTGGGCAGGGTAGACGATCTGGTCGCCGTCAACGGTCGCGTTGATGATCGGGTACGTCCGGAGCGCTTCGGCCGCGGCGAGGGCGAAGAACGGCAGGAACGAGAGCTTGTTGCCGGTCTTGGCCAGGAAGTCCGCCTTGACCTTGTCGCGGAGCATGGCAATGCGGGTGACATCGACCTCCACGACGGTGGTGAGCTGGGCCGAGGAATTCATCGACAGGACGGCGCGCTCTGCGACAACCTTGCGGAGGCGCGACATCGGCTGCGTGGTTCCACGCAGCGGCGAGACCTCGACGACCGGCGCGGTAACTCCGGCCGCTGCGGCGGGCACGGCCGACGCGATGTCCTGCTTGCGGATGCGTCCACCGACGCCGGTTCCGGTGATTGTCGACAGGTCGACGCCGGCTGCGTTCGCGAGCTTGCGCACGATCGGCGTGACATAGCCCGAGGTGCCGGCGTGCGAGCCGCGGGCAGCCGGAGCGGGTGCCGCGACAGTCGCTACAGCCGGAGCGGGTGCCGCGACAGGCGCTGCAGCCGGTGCGGGAGCCGCTACCGGTGCGGGAGCCGCAACGGGAGCAGGCGCCGCAGCGGGAGCAGCAACGGGTGCCGGAGCAGCAACGGGTGCCGGAGCAGCAACGGGTGCCGGAGCAGCAACGGGTGCCGGAGCAGCAACCGGTGCGGGTGCGGCGGCCGGGGCCGGTGCTCCCAAGGGTGCAGGCGCTTCAGCCGCGGGTGCCGGCTCGACGACGGCGGGCGCGGGAGGCGCGACGGCAGGTGCGGCCTCTTCAGCGGGGGCGGGTGCCTCGGTTGACGCGACCTCCGTGACCGGAGCCTCGGCGGCTGGAGCGGCAGCGCCGGAGCCGTCACCGATGGTGACCAGGGGGGTTCCGACCTCGACGGTCTCGTCCTCCTGCACCAGGATGGCCTCGATGATGCCGGCGACAGGCGACGGGATCTCGGTGTCTACCTTGTCGGTGGATACCTCGAGTAGTGGTTCGTCGACTTCGACGCGGTCTCCCACGTTCTTCAGCCAGCGGGTTACCGTGCCCTCGGTGACACTCTCACCGAGTGCCGGGAGGTTAACGGATTCGCTCATGCGCATGTCTCCTTCAAAACCATTTGTCTGTAGTTAAGTTACTGAAAATCTGTGCCGGAGACCGGTTATCCGTGCAGCGGCTTGCCGGCGAGTGACAGGAAGGCTTCGCCCAGCGCCTCGTTCTGCGTGGGGTGAGCGTGCAGCAGCGGCGCGATGTCCTCCGGGTAAGCCTCCCAGTTTACGATCAACTGGCCCTCCCCGATCAGTTCGCCAACGCGTGCGCCGATCATGTGCACGCCGACGACGGGGCCGTCCTTGACGCGCACGACCTTGATCGAACCGGCGGTGCCGAGGATGGAGCTCTTGCCGTTGCCGGCGAGGTTGTACTCGTAGCTGGAGACCTGGTCCGCACCGAATTTCTCGGCGGCCTTGACCTCCGAGTAGCCGACGGATGCGACCTCGGGGTCGCAGTAGGTGACCTTGGGGATGTTGATGTCCTCGACGATGATCGGGTTCAGGCCCGCGATCTCCTCGGCGACGAAGATGCCCTGCTGGAAACCGCGGTGCGCGAGCTGCAGGCCGGGGACGATGTCGCCGACGGCGAAGACGCCGGGGATGTTCGTCGCGAGGCGCTCGTTCGTGATGACGAAGCCGCGGTCCATGGTCACGCCGACCTCTTCGAAGCCAAGACCGGCTGTGGACGGGCCACGGCCGACGGCGACGAGAAGGATCTCCGCCTCAATGGTGTCGCCGTTCTCGAGAGTGACGACGACGCCGTTCTCGTCCTGGGTGACGCTCTGGAAGCGGATGCCGAGCTTGTAGCCGATTCCGCGCTTGCGGAATGCGCGCTCCAGCGACTTGGAGATCGACTCTTCCTCATTGGGGACGAGGTGCGGAAGCGCCTCGATGATCGTGACGTCGGACCCGAAGGACTTCCAGACGCTGGCGAATTCGACGCCGATCACGCCGCCGCCGAGAACGGCGACCTTCTGGGGCACGTAGTTCAGCTCGAGGGCCTGCTCGCTCGTGATGACGCGGCCGCCGATCTCGAGGCCGGGCAGCGAGCGCGAGTACGAACCGGTGGCGAGGATGACGTTCTTGCCGACGATGGTGTCGTCGCCGACCTGCACGGTCGTGGGGGAGACCAGGCGGCCTTCGCCCTCGATGACGGTGATGCCCTTGGCGCGGATCATGCCGTCGAGGCCCTTGTACTTCTTGGCCACGATGCCCTCGCGGAACGCCGTGACGGCCGCCATGTCGATGCCCTTGAATTCCGTCGTGACGCCGTACTTGGCTGCCTCGCGGCTCACATCGGCTACCTCGGCGGAGTGCAGGAGCGCCTTGGTCGGGATGCAACCGAGGTGGAGACAGGTGCCACCGAGCTTGCCCTTCTCGATCAGACCGACGGTGAGGCCGAGCTGGACCGCGCGCAGCGCTGCCGCGTATCCACCGCTTCCTCCACCGAGAACGACAAGGTCAAAATTCTGCTCGGTCACCCAGATACTCCCTCGTGCTTCACAAACTCAGCCGCGTTCCACCCGGACGAATGGTGATACGCCCGGGGAGGCGCTGATTGGCAAGGTTTTCTTGCCGCCTACGACTGTACTACGGGCGTGAAAAGTCCTCGGCCATCTGGATCAATGCCCTGACCGAAACACCCGTCGGCCCGGCTCCGGTGAAGCCCCAGGCGCTCGAGGTGTTCTCGGACGGCCCGGCGATGTCGAGGTGCGCCCAGGGGATGGTCGGGGCGTTCGCTTCGGTGCCCTTCTTCCCGACGAATTCGCGCAGGAACACGCCGGCCAGCAGCATCCCGCCGGCGGTGTTGCCGATTTTCGCGTTGGCGATGTCGGCGACGTCCGAGTTGAGCAGGGTGCGCAGGTCATCGGGCAGCGGCATCGGCCACGCGGTTTCGCCCACGGTCTTGCTGGCGGCGAGCACGCGCTGCACCACCTCGTCGTCGCCCATGGCGGCGAAGTACCGGTGGCCGAGGGCCACGACCTGGGCACCGGTCAGCGTGGCGACGTCGATGATGGCGTCCGGCTGCTCTTCTCCGGCGGCGACGAGGCCGTCGGCGAGCACGAGGCGACCCTCGGCATCCGTGTTCAGCACCTCGACGGTGCGGCCGCCGCGCATGCGCAGCACGTCGTTCGGGCGGATCGCCGTACCGGAGGGCATGTTTTCGGCGATGCACAGCCACGCCGTGATGCGCACCGGAATGGCGAGCCGGGCGGCAGCGAGCGTCACGGCGAGCACAGTGGCAGCGCCGGTCATGTCGTACTTCATACCCACCATGGATGCCGGCGGCTTCAGCGAAAGCCCGCCGGTGTCGAAGGTGATGCCCTTGCCGACGAGGGCGAGGTGCCTGGTTGCCCCCTCAGGCGTGTAGCTGACCTTGACCAGTCGCGGCGGGCGGCTGGAACCCTGCCCAACCCCGGCGATGCCGCCGAAGCCTTCGGCGACGAGCTCCTTCTCGTCCCAGATCTTGATCTCGACCGGGAGGCCGGAGGCCGCGTCGACGGCGTGCTGGGCCAGGGAAGCCGGGTACAGGTCGGACGGGGGAATGTTGACGAGGTCCTTGACCAGGCTGACCGCCTCGGCGATGACTCCGACGCGTTCAACGGCGTCGTCGTTGGACAGCGCGGTGTGCACCGTGATCTGCTCCGCGGGTCGCTTCGTCGCGGCGAGTGAGTTCTGGCGGTACGCGGTGAAGGAGTAGGCGCCGAGTGCCGCGCCCTCGAGCACGGCCTCGAGCTCGTCCGCGGTCGCGAACGGGAACGCGAAGGCGACGGAGGTGACGCCGGTGAGCTGGCGCACCGCGGAGCCGGCGGCCTGGCGCAGCGCGTCGAGGGTGGCTTCCTTTCCGATCCCGACAATCGCGATGCTGCGGGCGACGCCCACCGTGGCGGCCAGGCGCACGACCTGGTCGCGGGCGCCGGTCACGCCCAGGGCCGAGAACTGCTCGGCGATGGCGGCGAATGCCGGGTCGGCGTGGATCCGGGGAGTGTTGTCAGTTTGGAGCGCGGCAATGATGAGGACGTCGGCGTCAGAGTCGATTGCGGGCTGTGCGGACACGGTCAAGCGGGGAGCGGTCATCCGTCTAGGCTACTGACGCCGTGCTGTGTTCGCTCTCGGCATCAAGGCTCGACCGCCGTTTCCGAGGTGCCCGGGATACCTCGGATTAGAGTTAGGACATGCGCGATCCTGGTGACCTCTACGAGTTGACCGCGGACGCCACCGGTGTCCCGGAAGGCCTTCACCTCGTCGCGGGCCTGACCGGTTTCGCGGATGCCGGCGGCGCCGTCTCGCAGTTCACCGAATACCTGCTCGGCACGCTCGATCACAAGATCGTCGCGAACTTCGACGCCGATCTGCTGCTCGACTACCGCGCCCGCCGCCCGGTCATCTACTTCGATCAGGACCACCTGACCGACTACCAGCCGCCCTCCCTGCGGATGTACCTCGCCCAGGATGAGATCGGCCAGCCCTTCCTGCTGCTGTCGGGTTTCGAGCCCGACTTCCGCTGGGAGCAGTTCACCGCTGCGGTGCTTCAGCTCGTGCACCACTTCACAGTGGCCTCGACCACCTGGGTGCACGCGATTCCGATGCCGGTCCCGCACACGCGTCCGATCGGGGTGACGGTCAGCGGCAACCGTTCCGACCTGATCGAGAGCATGTCGGTGTGGCGGCCGCACACGCAGGTGCCGTCCAACGCGCTCCACCTGGTCGAATACAGACTGTTCGAAAGCGGCGCATCGACGGTTGGGTTCGTACTCCTCATCCCGCACTACCTCGCCGACACGGAATTCCCCGCCGCCGCCCTGTCAGCTCTCGAAAGCACCAGCGCGTCGACGGGCCTCATTTTCCCCAGCGATCGCCTGCGCGTGCAGAACCGCGAATTCATCGCGCGGATCGACGAGCAGGTTCAGGAAAACCCGGAGCTTGCGAAGCTCGTCGGCACCCTCGAGCAGCGCTACGACACGTACATGGAGGGCAGCACGCTGCGCTCCCCGCTCACCGACGAAGACGGCGAGTTGCCAACGGCCGACGAGATCGCGGCCGAGTTGGAGAAGTTCCTCACCATCCTACGAAACAAAGACGACGGCTCCGCCAGCTAACGCAGCGCACCCGGGCGAGCCGCAGATCGGCCCGGCGGACCACCGGTAGATTGGGGGGAGTGAACTCCCGTCGCTCCTGGTTAATCTTCGCCCTCGGTTCGTTCGCCTACCTCTCCGCGGTGTTGCAGCGCACCTCACTGGGCATCGCCGGAGTCGCCGCAACGGAACGCTTCGGCGGATCGGCCGCCGTCCTCTCGAGTCTCGCCGTCGTGCAGCTCATCGTGTACGCGGCGGCGCAGATCCCCGTCGGTGTGCTGATCGACCGGTTCGGACCGCGCGTGCTCATGGTCACCGGGACGACGCTGATGGTGTTCGGCCAGCTCACCCTCGCGTTCGCGCCGCACATCAGCATCGCGGTGGTCGGTCGCATCCTCGTCGGGGCAGGGGACGCCACGATCTTCATCTCGGTGATCCGGCTGGTCAGTTCCTGGTTCAGCGGCCGGATCGTGCCGATGCTCTCCCAGTGGATGGGCAACATCGGCCAGCTCGGACAGGTTTTATCCGCCGTTCCGCTGGCCTGGGTACTGCACGTGTGGGGGTGGACGCCCGCGTTCGTGTCGGCGGCATCCGTGGCGGTGATTGCCTTGATCGTGGTCGTCATTGCGATCAGGGATCGTCCGAGCGGCGTCGAAGACCACACGAGGGCCAACAGCTGGGGCGCGGCGCTGACCCAGCTGCGGCACAGTTTCAAACGCCCGGGAACCCAGCTGGGTTTCTGGTCGCATTACGTGACCCAGTCATCCGGGACCGTGTTCAGCCTGCTGTGGGGATTCCCGTTCATGGTCTACGGCCTTGGTTACGAGCCGGCCTTCGCCGCCGCCATGCTCACGATCCTGGTCGGGACCGGCCTCGTCTTCGGTCCCATCCTCGGCGTGCTGACCGCGCGGCATCCCATGCGCCGCAGCAACATCGTGCTGGGGATCGTCACGGCGATGGGGATCGCCTGGGCAACCGTCCTGCTCTGGCCGGGGGCACCGCCGGTCTGGCTGATGGCCCTGCTGCTCGTCGTCGTCGGGGTCGGCGGCCCTGGGTCGCTCATCGGGTTCGACTTCGCGCGCACCTTCAACCCGCAGCGCAGCCTCGGTTCGGCCAACGGCGTCGTCAACGTGGGCGGGTTCACGGCCAGCTTCGTCACCATGTTCCTGATCGGCCTGCTGCTGGACCTCCAGGACGGTTGGCGGGTCGCCGGCGGCGCCGCCAGCAACCTGTACGCGCTCGACTCGTTCAAGGTCGCATTCGCCGTGCAGTTCGTCGTCGTCGGAATCGGCGTTGTGTTCCTGGTGCGGGCCAGGGCGCGCACCAGGCGTCAGCTCTCCCGCGACGAGGGAATAGAGGTTGCCCCTCTCTGGGTTGAACTCTCCAGGGCCCGGCGGCGGCGCAGGGGCTGAGGTGGCCGCTGAGGGTAGCGGCTGTGTGGCTTGTCGTCTAGATAAACCGTGTAATAATTGTGGATAGGACCCGTTCTGGTCCGGGGAGTGCCAACTGAACGTTGGTGCTTGCGAGATTGATTATCGCGCCCGGGACTTGACATGGGTCCTAGCAATGCCCAAACGCGACTCGGCAACGAGTGGCCTGGGAGCGCCGTACGGCGCAAATCAAGGCATGAGAGGTGTTCGAATGGCAACCCCCGCAAAGACTGAGGCGTCTGACAAGACCGCCGCTGCGGCGCCGGCGACAACGGCGACCGCACCGAAGGCCGCAGCCGTGAAGAAGCCGGCAGCGAAGAAGCCGGCCGCCGAGAAGCCGGCACCGCGCAAGCGCGCCACGACCAAGGCCAAGGCGGCCGCCGGCGAAGACGCCGAGCCGGGCCCCGAGGATGTCGTCGATGTCGTCGTTCCCGGCAAGGACCACGCCGACGACGTCGATTCCGACGACGAAGACTCCGACGAGGAGGGCGCCAAGCGCGCCGCCCCGACGACACCGCTTCCGAGCGGCGCCCTCGTGCTGTCCCTCGTGGACGACGAAGACGAAGTTCCGGTGTACTCGAGCGCCATCACCGGCGCCACCGCAGACCCGGTCAAGGACTACCTGAAGCAGATCGGTAAGGTCGCCCTGCTGAACGCGGCCGAAGAGGTCGAGCTCGCAATGCGTATCGAGGCCGGCCTGTTCGCCGAGGACAAGCTCGCGCACATGACCGACGCGGAGAAGAAGAGCGCCCTCGGCCGTGAACTCCAGTGGGTCGCCAAGGACGGCGCCCGCGCCAAGAGCCACCTCCTGGGCGCGAACCTCCGCCTCGTGGTCTCCCTGGCCAAGCGCTACACGGGCCGTGGGATGCAGTTCCTCGACCTGATCCAGGAAGGCAACCTGGGGCTCATCCGTGCGGTCGAGAAGTTC
>DHJB01000058.1:397-4761 GCA_002404115.1 Microbacteriaceae bacterium UBA4731 | reverse complement strand
GGTCGAGGTCATCAACAAGCTCGCTCGCGTCCAACGCCAGATGCTGCAGGACCTGGGCCGCGAGCCCACGCCCGAGGAACTGAGCCGCGAACTCGACATGACGCCCGAGAAGGTCGTCGAGGTCCAGAAGTACGGCCGCGAGCCCATCTCGCTGCACACTCCGCTGGGTGAAGACGGCGACAGCGAATTCGGCGACCTGATCGAAGACACCGAGGCCGTCGTGCCGGCGGATGCCGTTGGGTTCACCATGCTGCAGAAGCAGCTGGAGAGCCTGCTCGACTCCCTGTCCGAGCGCGAAGCCGGCGTCATCCGCATGCGCTTCGGCCTGGGCGACGGCATGCCGAAGACCCTCGACCAGATCGGCGACACCTTCGGCGTGACGCGGGAACGCATCCGCCAGATCGAGTCGAAGACCATGGCGAAGCTGCGGCACCCGTCGCGTTCGCAGTCGCTGCGCGACTACCTCGAGTAGCAGCGGAGTGCGCTATGCACCCGCGATCCTCATCGGCAGGACCGTCCGGCGGCTTGCGAGGTGGCGGAAACCCGGCGGCGGTTCGGCCGTCCCGGGTCTCGTGGTCAATCGGATCGCCCCCGGCTTCCTTCCGAGCGCGCTGAACAGCTTCCCTGAGGGCCTCGTCATCGTCACGGGGTCGAGCGGTAAATCCACCATCACCAAGATGCTAGTAGCCGCTTTGCGCGCCCACGGCAAGACCGTGTTCACCAACCCCTCGACGGCCAACATCGCCCAGGGACTGACCTCGGCGCTGCTCGAACAGGCGAACCTGGTCGGCCACATCGACGGCGACATCGCCGTGCTCGAGATGGACGAGGGGCACGGCGCGTTCATCGCCGGCTCGCTGAAGCCTCGCGTGGTCGCACTCACCAACGTCATGGTCGACCAGATCGACCGTTTTCACGATTCGGAAATGGTCGCCGCCATGCTCGCCAGGATCGCGGCGCGAGCGAGCGGCGTCGTCGTGCTGAACGCCGACGACCAGTATCTCGCCGACCTCGCCGCGGGCATTGACTCCGCCGTGAGGGTCGACCGGTTCGGGGTCACGGCAGAGGTCCTCGCGGCCAACCCCCGTGGCCTCGGCTACAGCAGGACGGCGGCGGAACGGCTGCCGGTCGGCGATGGCGTTCTGGTGACCAGGGTCAACGGACGCGAAGCCGAGATTTCGCTGCCAACGGGCAGCTTCACCGTTGGCCTGCCCGCGCGCGGCGCACACTACGCGGTGGATGCCGCGACAGCCCTGGCCGCAGCCCGGGCAGCGCTCGGCGATGCGTTCCGGCCGGAGGTCGCGGTCGCCGCGATCTCCACCATCCCGGCCGTGTTCGGACGCGGAGAGGTCGTCACGCTGCGCGGGCGCCAGGTCGAGTTCGTGCTGGTGCAGAACCCGGCCAGCTTCCAGCTCAACGTCGACAGCCTCGAGCCCGGCACCGAGCAGATCCTGGTCGCGATCGGATCCGACGTACGAGACCCTTCCTACTTCTGGCCGGTGAACACCTCCGGCCTCGTCCGGGTGCTCATCGCCTCCGGTTCAAAGGCCCACGACATCGCCCTCCAGCTCGCGTACGACGATGTGGCCGTCGACCGCATCGAACCGGACCTCGGCCGGGCGCTCGACGATTTCCTCGCCCTCCCAGACCCGGCCACGGGCCTGAAGACGATCATCTTCTCGGCCGACTCGATGCGGCGCACCCGCGCCCACCTCGGGCTGGCAACGAACACCGAGGAACAGGCATGAACCCGGCCGAGCCGCTCACCATCGTTTCCCTGCTCCCGGAACTCCTCGGCACCAACGGGGACGCGGCCAACGCCCGTGTGCTCGCCCAGCGGGCCCGGTGGGCCGGCGCCGACGCGCGCATCCTCGACGTTCGGCAAGCGGCCGATCTCCCGGCGCAGGTCGACGCCGTCGTGATCGGATCGGGCACGGATGCCGGCCTCACGGCCGCCCGCGACATCCTGTTGACCATGGCGACGGAGCTGCGCGAATGGTCCACCGCCGGCGTGCCCATCCTTGCCGTCGGCACGGGCTGGGAACTGCTCAGCTGGGGGATCGAACTCCAGGACGGCTCCGTGATCGAGGGCCTCGGCATCGTGGCCGGCCGCGCCGTGCCCCGGGCCGTGCGCGCGACCGACGACCTCGTGGCCACGTCGAAGTACGGTCGACTGCTCGGCTTCGAAAACCATGCCCGCGACTACGTCGGGGCCGAAGGATCACCGCTCGGCCGCGTGGTCTCCGGCGTCGGCAATGGCTCCGGCACGGAGGGACTTGTCATGGGGGACTTCTTCGGGACCCACCTGCACGGCCCGGTCCTGGCCCGGAACCCCGGCCTCGCCGACCACATCCTCGAGGTCATGTTCGCGCGCCACGGCTCCTCGTACACGCCGGGCGCCCGCGCCGCAGAGGTCGATGACATGGCAAAAGCCGCACGCAATCAGATTGCGGTGCGGCTCGGCCTCGCGACGACGGAGTAACCGGTTGGTGCTGGTTACCCCGGTTACCCGCGGTACGTTCTAACGAACGCTTGGGCTAGCGCTAGCTGGAACGCTGGTCTTCGAGCAGGCGGCTCGATTCGTCGTGCCAGCTCTCTGCGATGGCTGCAAGCTTTTCCTGGTGCTTGCGGCCGTGGTGCGCGCAGAACAGCAATTCACTGTTGTTGACGACGACCCGAATGTAGGCCTGAGCGCCACAAGCGTCGCAGCGGTCGGCCGCGGTGAGCTGGTGGGGGGCGCCCTGATGGTCGACTGCACCATTATCGGTGGCGATCTGGGACATGTTCTCCTCCTCCAGACTGGAACCATAAAACCCTGACACTCAATGTAAACACGGGCAGGGCTGGTTATCGAGTCAGTTGTGTGACATTTCGCTCACCGCGTAGCTGATTCACAGCGGGTGTCGAGCGGGACGAGTGTCGCCCAGTGTCAGTAGGCTTAACAGTTGTGAGTTCTGACTATTCCGCACGGCACCTTTCCGTTCTCGAGGGACTCGAGGCGGTGCGCAAGCGGCCCGGCATGTATATCGGGTCCACCGACTCCCGCGGCCTCATGCATTGCCTGTGGGAAATCATCGACAACTCGGTCGACGAAGCCCTCGGCGGGCACGGAACCAGCATCGATATCGTGCTGCACCCCGACGAGAGCGTCGAGGTGCGCGACACCGCCCGCGGTATCCCCGTGGACATCGAGCCCAAGACCGGCCTCTCCGGCGTCGAGGTCGTCTTCACCAAGCTGCACGCCGGCGGCAAGTTCGGCAGCGGCTCCTACGCGGCCTCCGGCGGACTGCACGGGGTGGGCGCATCCGTCGTCAACGCCCTGTCGGAGCGCCTCGACGTCGAGGTCGACCGCGACGGCAAGACCTGGGCCATGTCCTTCCACCGGGGCGAGCCCGGCATCTTCGCCGACACCGGCGAGAAGAGCCCGGATGCGCCGTTCACGCCGTTCGAGAAGAAGAGCGAATTGCGCGTTATCGGCAAGGTCGCCCGAGGCAAGACGGGCACCAGGATCCGGTACTGGGCCGACCGCCAGATCTTCACGAAGGGCGCGGCCTTCCAGACCGAGGAGCTCCTGGGCCGGGCACGCCAGACCGCGTTCCTCGTGCCGGGGCTCACCATCAACATCGCCGACCGGCGCGCCGCGGAGCCCGTCTTCGAGTCGTTCAGCTTCGAGGGCGGCATTTCGGAGTTCGTCGACCACCTCGCCACGGATGCGCCCATCACCGATACCTGGCGGCTGACCGGCAACGGCACGTTCACCGAGACGGTGCCCGTGCTCACCGACAAGGGCGCGATGGTTCCCACCGAGCTCGTGCGGGACTGCCACGTGGACATCGCGCTGCGCTGGGGGACCGGCTACGACACCGTCGTCCGCAGCTTCGTCAACATCATCGCCACGCCCAAGGGCGGCACCCACCAGGCCGGGTTCGACGCGGGCCTGCTCAAGTTCCTGCGCGCCCAGGTCGAACAGAACGCCCGTCGCCTCAAGGTCGGCTCCGACAAGCTCGAGAAGGACGACGTGATGGCCGGCCTGACCGCGGTGCTGACCGTGCGCCTGCCTGAGCCGCAGTTCGAGGGCCAGACCAAGGAGGTGCTGGGCACCCCGGCCGTGCGCGCCATCGTCGCGAACGTGGTCGCCAAGGCGATGAACGAGCGGTACACATCGACCAAACGCGACGACAAGGCGCAGGCGGCGCTCGTGCTCGACAAGATCGTGTCCGAAATGAAGTCCCGCATCTCGGCGCGCGCCCACAAGGAGACCCAGCGTCGCAAGAACGCACTGGAGAGTTCCTCCCTGCCGGCGAAGCTCGTCGACTGCCGCAGCAACGACGTCGCCACGAGCGAACTGTTCATCGTCGAGGGCG
>DHJB01000058.1:0-260 GCA_002404115.1 Microbacteriaceae bacterium UBA4731 | reverse complement strand
TTCATCGTCGAGGGCGACTCGGCGCTCGGCACGGCCAAGCTCGCCAGGGACAGCGAACACCAGGCGCTCCTGCCGATCAGGGGCAAGATTCTCAACGTGCAGAAGGCATCCGTCTCCGACATGCTCTCGAACACGGAATGCGCGTCGATCATCCAGGTGATCGGGGCGGGATCCGGGCGAAGCTTCGACCTGTCGGCTGCCAGGTACGGCAAGGTCATCATCATGAGCGACGCCGACGTCGACGGCGCGCACATCCGCAC
>DHJB01000027.1:3542-18321 GCA_002404115.1 Microbacteriaceae bacterium UBA4731 | reverse complement strand
TTTAGAGCTGGTGGCCGAGCTTGTACTCGGGGTTCGGCTCGCCGGCCCGGGTGTACGAGAAACCGTCGGCGCCGATCGTGACCTCCGCCTCCTCCGGCTCGGTGCGCTCGACGAGCCGGCGCACCGTTCCATCGAGGTCGAGCACGGCGGATGCCTCGGCGTACCAGCTCGGGACCACCGGGTTGCCCCACCAGTCGCGGCGCTGGTTGTCGTGCACATCCCAGGTGAGCGTGGGGTTGTCGGGGTCGCCGGTGTAGTAGTCGTGCGTGTAGATCTCGATCCGGTGCCCGTCGGGGTCGCGCAGGTACAGGTAGAACGCGTTGGAGACGCCGTGGCGGCCGGGGCCGCGCTCGATCTTGTCCGACTCGCGGATCGCGCCCAGGTGGTCGCAGATGTGCAGGATCTGGTGCTGCTCGTGCGTGGCGAACGCGATGTGGTGCAGGCGCGGCCCGTCCCCGCCGGTGAGGGCGACGTCGTGCACGGTGGGCTTGCGGTACATCCAGGCGGCGAAGGTGGTTCCCTCCTCGTCCTGGATGTCCTCAGACACCTTGAAGCCGAGGCCCTCGTAGTAGCCGCGCGCCGCGCCGACGTCGGGTGTCATGACGTTGAAGTGGTCGAGCCGGGAGATCGCGCCGGCGCCGTGCACGTCGTAGCGGCGGGTGAACCGTTCGACGTGGTCGGACTCGTAGAAGAACTCGATCGGGAAGCCCAGCGGGTCCTCGACCCGCACCGACGGGCCGATGCCGCGGGTCGCCCCGGCCGGCCGCTCCTCCACGCGCACGCCGAGCCCGCGGTGGTACTCGGCGGCGACGTCAACCTCGTGCTGCGAACGCACCCGGTAGGCCAGCGCGGCGAGGGCGGCGACGGGCCCCGGCCGCAGCACGAGCGAGTGGTGCAGGTACTCCTCGAAGGCGCGCAGGTAGATCCCCTCGTCGTCCTCGTGCGTGACGACCAGGCCGAGCACGCCCACGTAGAACGCACGGGAGGCCGCAAGGTCGGTCACGATGAGTTCCGCGTACGCGGCGCGGATGATGTCGGGCGGGGTGGAGGTGGGCTGGTGGTTCATGGGAGGTCTCCTCGTTGAGCGGGGGGTTGGATCGCGCCCGTGAGGGGTCGCATATCGACCTTCCTGGTGCCGCTAAAGGTCGATGTGCGACCCCTCACGGCCTGGAGGGTCAGCGCGTGCCGAAGCGGGGGGTGTGCACGACGCCGAGGGTCACGTGCACGGCCTGCTGGTCGGTGTAGAAATCAATCGACCGATAGCCGCCCTCGTGGCCGAGGCCGGAGGCCTTGACGCCGCCGAACGGGGTGCGGAGGTCCCGCACGTTGTGCGAGTTCAACCAGACCATGCCTGCTTCGACCGACTGGGCGAAGGTGTGCGCGCGGGTGAGGTCGGTGGTCCAGATGTACGCGGCCAGCCCGTATGTGACCCCGTTGGCCAGTTCGAGGGCCTCCTCGTCGGTGTCGAATGGGGTGATGGTGACGACCGGCCCGAAGATCTCCTCCTGGAAGATCCGCGCGGTGCGGGCGACATCCGCGAACACGGTCGGCGCCACATAGTTGCCGTCCGGCAGGTTCGCCGGGCGGCCGCCGCCGGCAAGCAGGCGACCCTCGGTCTTGCCGAGTTCGACGTAGCTCATCACCTTCGCGTAGTGCTCCGGGTGCACCAGCGCGCCCACCTCGGTTCGAGGATCGTGCGGGTCGCCCACCACGATGTGCTGCGCGCGCGCCGCGAACCGGGCGCAGAAGTCCTCGTAGATGCTGCGTTCGACGAGGATGCGGCTGCCGGCGGTGCACCGCTCGCCGTTGAGCGAGAAGACGCCGAACAGGGTCGAGTCGATCGCCGCATCCAGGTCGGAGTCGGCGAACACCACGGCGGGGGATTTGCCGCCGAGTTCCATCGATATGCCCTTGAGGTTCGCGGCGCAGTTGCGGTAGATGAGCCGGCCGGTCGTGGTCTCCCCGGTGAAGGAGATCAGCGGGACGCCCGGATGCTTCACCAGCGCGTCGCCGGCCTCCTCGCCGATGCCGTTGACCAGGTTGAACACCCCGTCGGGCAGTCCCGCGGTGCGGAAGATCTCCGCCCACAGGCTCGCCGACAGCGGGGTGAACTCGGCCGGCTTGAGCACGACCGTGCAGCCGGAGGCGAGCGCGGGGGCCAGCTTCCAGCTCTCGAGCATGAACGGGGTGTTCCACGGGGTGATCAATCCGGCGACGCCGACCGGCTTGCGGTTGACGTAGTTGATCTGCCGCCCCGGCACGCTGTACGCGTCGTCGGCCTGGGCCACGATCAGGTCGGCGAAGAAGCGGAAGTTCTCGGCCGCGCGGTGCGCCTGGCCGAGGGCCTGGGTGATCGGCAGGCCAGTGTCGAAGGTTTCGAGTTCGGCCAGGCGGGCATCCTGCGCCTCGATCGCGTCGGCGATGCGGTTCAGGACCTGCGCGCGGGCGCGGGGGAGCATCCGCGGCCAGGGCCCGTCGGTGAACGCCCGGGTGGCGGCGGCGACGGCCAGGTCGATGTCTTCCCGCTGCCCGGCGGCGGCCGTGGCGTAGCTCTGGTTCGACACGGGGTCGAGCACGTCGAACGTCTCGCCAGACACGCTGTCGACGAACTCGCCGTCGATGAAGTGCTGGATGCTGGTGGGCAGGCCCTCCGGAACGAAGTGGGCGGATGCCGCGGCGTGGGACGGGGCGGCGTGCATCTGCGCGGCGCGGGCGGCGGCGGAGATCGGATCGGGCATGGTCAGGCTCCCATCACGGTGAAGCCCTCGACCGGGCTGAGGTACTGCTCGCCCTCGGCCAGGAGCTTCGTCATTTTCTCGATGCCGGCAGGCGTCGGCGTGATCAGTGGCGGGCGCACGAATCCGGATTTGATCAGGCCGCGCTGCTCGAGCACCCATTTGCCCGGCGCCGGGTTGGTCTCGACGAAGAGCAGGTCGACGAGCGGGTGCAGGCCGTAGTGGATCTCCCGCGCGCGTTCGATGTCGCCGGCGACCCACGCGTCGTACATCTCGACGTGCGCCACGGGCGCTATGTTCGAGGTCGCGCTGATGTAGCCGACCCCGCCGAGGGCGAGCAGCGGCAGGCAGAGCAGCTCGATGCCGCTCCACACCAGCAGGTCGGGCCCGCAGAGCTGCAGCACCCGGGAGAAGTGCTCGAAGTCCTTGGTCGTCTCCTTGACGCCGACGAAGTTGTCACAGGACCGGTACAGCCGGGCGATGGTCTCCGGCGCGATGTCGACGGCGGTGCGGCTCGGCACGTTGTACGCCACGATCGGCAGGTCGGGGAACTCCTCGGCGACCGTTTTGTACCAGACGTAGAGCGCCTCCTGGGTGGGGCGGGCGTAGTACGGCGTGATGATGAGGGCGGCGTCGATCCCGGCATCCTGCGCGGCGGCGGTGAGTTCGAGGGTCTCGTCGAGCTTCGCCGACCCGGTCCCAGGCATGAACGGCACCCGGTCGTCGATCGCCGCGGCGACGGTGCGGATGGCGTCGGCGCGTTCGGCGATGGTCTGCGAGCTGGGTTCGCCGGTCGATCCGCCGATCGAAATTCCGTGGGTGCCGGATGCCAGCTGCCAGTTCACGAGGTTGGTCAGGCCGGCGTGGTCGACGGCCCCGTCCGCGGTGAACGGCGACATCAGGGGCGCGATGGAGCCCTTGATCTGCGCTGGGTTGCTGCGAAACTTCATTGTCTCTTCTCTCTGCTGCGGATGCTGGTGCTGCTGTGCGGCAAGCGTTTACGACTTGTGGGCGAGGAACGCGTCGAGCGTGGCCACGCGGTGGTTGCGCGCGCACAACTCGATGGTGAGCACATCGGCCCCGCCCTCGATCAGGTCGAGGAGTGCCTCGTGCTCCGCGACGGATTGCGGAGCCCTTCCCGGCACGAAACTGAAGGTGGACGTGCGCAGGGCGTTCATCCGGGACCAGCCGCGGTGCACGAGGTCGAGAATATGCGGATTGGGGCATGCTTCGAAGAGCAGCTCATGGAACTCGCGGTTGAGCTCGGTGAAGCTCCTCGGTTCGAAGTTCACGAGGTTCGCCTTCATCAGCTCGTTCACGGCCCTCGCCCGGCGGAGCGTGACCACGCTCATTGTCGGCGCGGCCAGGGCGGTGGCAAAACCCTCGACCAGGCTGAGCGTCTGCATGGTGATCCGGTACTCGGTCGCGTCGAGCATGGCGACCTGCGCGCCCACATTGTGCTGGAACGTGACGAGCCCCTCCGCCTCGAGCCGGCGGATGGCCTCCCGCACGGGCGCGACGCTGAAGCCCAGCTCGCGGGCGATCTGGCCGAGCACGAGCCGGTAGCCCGGCGTGTACGTGCCGTCGGTGACCTTCACCTTGACGAAGGTGTAGGCCTGCTCCGACTTGCTGGGGCCCACGGGGGTCACTTCTCCAGCCATGTCTGGTACCTCGCCTTCCACGTCGCGTTCATCGGGTACAGCCCGTCGACGCTCTCGCCGGCGGTCACCATTTCGGTGATGAAGCGTTCTTCGCGTTCCTGTTCGATCGCGGCATCCACGACCTCGGTCACCAGCTTCGGCGGGATGACCAGCACGCCGTCGGCGTCACCGACGATGACGTCGCCCGGCTGCACCGAGGCGCCGCCGCATCCGACCGTCACGTCCACGTCCCACGGCACGTGGCGGCGGCCGAGCACGGCCGGATGCGCGCCGGCGTGGTAGGTGGGGATGTCCAGGGCGGAGACTGCATCGAGGTCCCGCACCGCGCCATCCGTCACGATCCCGGCGGCGCCGCGCACCTGTGCGCGCAGCGCGAGGATGTCGCCGACGGTGCCGGTTCCGCGCTCGCCGCGGGCCTCGATCACGAGCACGTCGCCGGGGCCGAGCGCGTCGAACGCGCGCTTCTGAGCGTTGTAGCCGCCGCCGTGGCTCTCGAACAGGTCCTCGCGGTGGGGGATGTAGCGCAGAGTGCGGGCGAGCCCGACGAGCCGCGCCTCTGGACGGGTCGACGTGAGGCCGTCGATCGACACGGTGTTCAGGCCGCGCTTGCGCAGCTGGGCGCTGAGGGTCGCCGTACCGACGCTGTTGAGTTTCGCCTTGAGCTCCTCGGTCAGGATGCTCGCCTGCTGCGCCGGGGCTGGGGCTGCCGGCGTTGCAACCGGTGCGGCCGGCGTTCCCCACGCCTCGGCGCGCTGCAGGTCGTCGACCACGGGCCGGGCGCCGAAATCGCCGAACGGGGCGCTGCCCTCGACGACCGGTGTGACAAGGCGGCCCGTGGTCGGCGCGCCCGGCGCGGTGGGCGCATCCACCTCGACCTCGATGACGTCGCCGGGCCCGACGACGGACGACCCGGCCGGGGTGCCGGTGAGGATCACGTCACCCGGCTCGAGCGTGATGAGCTGTGACAGGTCGGCGACGAGCCGGCCGAACGTGAAGACCAGGTCGGCGGTCGTGTCGTGCTGGACGAGTTCGCCGTTAACCCAGGTGCGCAGGCGCAGGGCGTTCGGCGCGACCGCACCGGCGGGAATGATCGCCGGGCCGAGGGGCGTGTAGCCGTCCCCGCCCTTCGAACGCAGGTTGGATCCCTTGTCCGCGTAGCGCAGGTCGTACAGGCCGAAGTCGTTGGCCGCGGTGATCCCGGACACGGCAGCCCAGCCGTCCTCCGGGCTGACCCGGCGGGTGGTGCGGCCGATGATCAGGGCAACCTCGCCCTCGAAGGCGAGCAACTCGGTGCCGGCGGGGCGTTCGACCGGCGTACCGGAGGCACTCGCCGAACTGGACGGCTTGAGAAAGTAGGAGGGCTGCTCCGGAACGCGCCCGCGCTGTTTGATGCGCGACGGGTAGTTGAGGTGCAGCGCGATGATCTTGCCCGGCCGAAGATTCAGGGGAGTGTCGGGAGCCATGGATGCCTCGTCTCTGCGGAGTGCATCATCGCACGACCCGCGCTCCAAATGATATACGATCTGTCGGCTTCGGGAAAGGTCGGAGCGACATCCGTCTGGAAATTTTCGGGTGGGGTGCATCTAAAGACGGGTCTATGGCCGAAATGAAGTTAAGGGCAATTCAGCCATACAACTCAGGAGGTAACCATGCGTAGATTCCTCGCCGTCGGCATTGCGGCCGGACTCGTCGCGGCTCTGGCCGGGATAGCCCCGGCGCAGGCGGTCGACAACAACCATGGCGGCCGCGACCGCGCGACGCTCACGGTATTAAACGCCTTGCCCGACCGCACCGTCGATGTCTACATCGACCACAAACTCAGGATCAACGACCTGGACCCAGGTGACTTCTCCAAGGAGCTCAAGCTGCGCGACGGCGATCACGAAGTGTCCTTCAAGAAAGCCACGCACGCGCAGATTGCTGACAGCCTCGGGTTGCCACTCGGCACGGTCAAGAGTCACATCCGCCGAAGCCTCAGCACGCTGCGCACCCGACTGGAGGCGAACGATGACGCATCTTGACCCCGACGTGCTCGCGCTCATCGCGCTGTCTGAGTTCGACCTCACCGCGAGCGAGCGCAATCACCTCGCCACCTGCCCCGACTGCTCGCGGGAGCTCGCTGGGCTCCGCCGCACGGTGAACGTTGCGCGATCGGCCCAAGCAGTCGAGCTCCTCGAACCTGCCGACGAGGTCTGGAGTCGGATCCACACCGACCTTGGGCTCTCCGACGCCGTGGCGTCTCCGCCGCGGGCGGAGGATTTCTCCTCGGCGGCCTCCGCGGCCTCCCCAGCCGACCCAGCCGACCCAGCCGACCCAGCCGGTCCGGAAGACTCAGGGGATCAGGACGACACGGACGACCCGGCCGGCCGGGCGAGTGCCGGCCGGCCGGGGGCATCCGGCGCCTCGCTGTCACCGCGAGCGCGGCGGCGGCAGGCCTGGTTGCCATTCGCCGCGGTCGCCAGTCTCGTCTGCCTCGTCGGCGGTGTCGCCCTGGGCATCAGGCGGCAGTCGAGGTCGCGGGCCTCGGCGTCCGTTACCGCGGAGGCGCGGCCCGGCTGGTAGACGGCCACCCCATCGTGTCCGGTCGACGGCGTGGGGCGTCCCGGCTACTGGAGCTCGCCCGCGACGGATGCTGCCGCCTCGGCGAGGCGGGCGGCGAGTTCCTCGACCGGGCGACCCGTGGCGACGTACACGACCGCGAGCGCGGCGGGTGCCTGGCCGGCGATCCGCAGCGGCACCGCGACCGCTGATAGCCCGGGGATGACCTCGTCGTGACTCGTCGCGAATCCTGCCGCGCGGGCGGCTGAGGCCTCCGGCCGCGGGCGTACGCCCGGAGCCAGCGCCGCCCAGTCGGCGTCGCTGAGCGAGGACTGGATCGCCACGCCCGGCGCACCGCTGTTGAGCGGATGCCGTGTGCCAGGCCGCTGGGCCACGGCCGCGACGGCGTGCCTCGGCTCGACGCTGAGCAGCGTCACGCACTCCCGGCGGTCGAGCACCACGAGGAACGCCGTCATGCCCAGCTCGTTGGCGACGGCGGTGAGCTCCGGCAGCGCCGCCGACTGCAGGTCGCGGGCGACCGAGCGGGCGAGCGCCGCCAGGCGGGAGCCGAGCGCCACCCGGCCGGCCGCATCCCGGGTCACCAGGCCGTGGTCCTCGAGCGTGCGGAGGATCCGGTACGCGATCGAGCGGTGCACGTCGAGCGCCCCGGATAGTTCGGCGATGCTGAGCGGGCCGTCGGCCTCCGCGAGCAGTTCGAGCACCCGGATGCCGCGATCGAGGGTCTGTGAATGTGGGGCGGTTTCCGCCATGATCTTCCCTCCGGGCGTCGGCAGGTGTTAGCCTGCTGTTCAGTATCAGAACACTGTGTCCGATAATAGAACACAACTCACCACGGGCGCCAGACCGGCCCGGCAGTTCGGCAGTGCCGCCGAACGGAGGAGAACCATGAACGCCACCCCAGACCGGACCGGGTCCTTCCGCCCGGACTCCAAGGTGATGCGCCCGCGCGAGCACCACTTCCGCGGCAGCCTCGGCCGTTTCGCCACCGGCGTGGCCATCGTCACGTTCGACTCGGCGCCCGGCGCCGACGGGACATCCGTTCGGCGCGGGATCACCGTGAACTCGTTCACGAGCGTCTCCCTCGACCCGCCCCTCGTGCTCGTGAGCATCGCCCGCTCCACAAAGTCGCACGACGAACTGGCCGGTCGGCCGTTCACCGTGAACATCCTCGGCGCTGAGCAGGAGGACCTCGCCAGGCACTTCGCCGGGCGCCCGTCCCACGAGCCGCAGTGGGTCGAGGGCGAGCGGGCCCCGCGCCTGTCCCGCGTGCTCGCCTGGTTCGAGTGCACCGCGTGGGCCGCCTACGACGGCGGCGACCACACCCTCTACCTCGGCAAGGTCGAGAACTTCGACTACCGCGGCGGCGACGCCCTCGGCTTCGTCAGCGGCCGGTTCACCACCATCCCTGAGTACCTGCTCGGGCAGGAAGACCTGCTCTAGCCACCTCGCACCAGCTACCAACCGCCCCAACGACATAGGAGTCACCGAATGGGTATCCGTACCGGCCAGCAGTTCCTCGACAAGCTCAACGCCATGCGCCCGCACCTCACGATCGACGGGGAGGTCGTCAGCGAGAACCTGACAGAGCACCCCGCGTTCAAGAACGTCGCCCGCACCTACGCGAAACTCTTCGACCTGCAGCACGACCCGGCCTACGCCGACAAGCTCACTTACGACTCGCCGACCACCGGCGACAAGGTCAACGCCTCCTTCCTCATCCCGCGCACGCTCGAAGACCTCGAGAAGCGCCGCGCGGCCAGCCAGGTCTGGGCCGAGTACTCCAACGGCTTCCTCGGCCGCACCGGCGACTACATGAACAGCTCGCTCACCGCGCTCGCCGCGGCCGAGAAGTGGTTCGCGCAGGCCGACCCGAAGTTCGGCGAGAACATCCGCAACTACTACGAGTACGCCCGCGAGAACGACTTGCTCGCCACGCACACCCTGATCCCGCCGCAGGTGAACCGCTCGGTCTCCGGCAGCGAACAGCTCGGCGGCCAGCTGTCCGCGCGCATCGTCGAGGAGCGCGAGGACGGCATCGTCATCCGCGGCGCCCGGATGCTCGCCACCGTCGCCCCGATCGCCGACGAACTGCTCGTCTTCCCGTCGACCGTGCTCCGCGGCACCCCGGAGGACGCCCCCTACTCCTACGCCTTCGCGATCCAGAACGACGCCCCCGGCATCCGTTACCTGTGCCGCACCTCACTGCACAACGGCGGCAGCACCTTCGACGAGCCGCTCGCGAGCCGCTACGAGGAGATGGACGCCGTCGTCATCTTCGACGACGTCTTCGTGCCCAACGAGCGCATCTTCATGCTCGGCCACCCGGAGCTCTGCAACGGCTTCTACTCGGAGACCGGCGCCGCGGCGCTGATGACGCAGCAGGTCGTCACCCGCACGATCGCCAAGAGCCAGTTCTTCCTCGGCCTCGCCAGCGAGATCGCCGAATCCATCGGCATCGACGGCTTCCTGCACATCCAGGCCGACATCGCCGAGCTGATCGTCGACGTCGAGATCGGAAAGGCGCTGATGCGCGCGGCCGAGGTCGACGCCGAACTCAACCCGTGGGGCATGATGCAGCCCAGGTGGGCCACGCTCAACGCGGCCCGCAACTGGTACCCGAAGATCGCCCAGCGCTTCCCGCAGATCATCCGCACGTTCTGCGCGTCCGGGCTGATGGCCCTGCCGGGCGAGGCCGACGTGCTGAACCCGGATGTCGTTCCCGACATCGAAATGTACCTCCAGGGCAAGACCCTCACCGGGCCGGAGCGGGTCAAGCTGTTCAAGCTCGCCTACGACGCGTCGATCTCCGGGTTCTCCAGCCGGCAGGCGCTCTACGAGTACTACTTCTTCGGTGACCCCGTGCGGATGGCCGGCGCGCTCGTGAACAGCTACGACCGCGAGCCGGTGCGCGCGCGCATCCGTGAGCTGCTCGCCCGCACCGACTGAAATCTGCGGATCTAAGCCGAAATTCACCGGGCCCGCAGCGAAATCCGTCGTCATCGACCGTAAAGACGACGATCTTCCGCTGTTGGCCCAGTGACGGGCTTGCCCTGATCGAGTAGATTTGAAGCAGACTTTCCGAGGAGGCATTGTGTCGCACATCACCGAAGCAGAACTGCTCCAACACGTTCCCAATGAGCTGTACATCAACGGTCGGTGGGTGCCGGCCGCGGATGGCGGCACGCTGCGGGTCTACGACCCGGCCACCGGCAAGGTGATCAAGACGATCGCCGACGCGAGGGTCGAGGACGGCGCCGCCGCGCTCGACGCGGCCGTCGGGGCGCAGGGCAGCTGGGCCGCCACGCCGCCCCGGGTGCGCGGCGAGATCCTCCGCCGTGCCTTCGACCTGCTGCAGGAGCGCAAGCACGAGTTCGCACTGCTGATGACGCTCGAGATGGGCAAGCCGCTCTCCGAGGCTTACGGAGAGGTCGCCTACGGCGGCGAGTTCCTGCGCTGGTTCAGCGAGGAAGCCGTGCGCATCACCGGTCGCTACGGCACCAACCCGGAGGGCACCGGGCGCATGATTGTGTCGCAGCACCCGGTCGGGCCGAGCTTCCTGATCACCCCCTGGAACTTCCCGCTCGCCATGGCGACGCGCAAGATCGCCCCGGCGCTCGCCGCGGGCTGCACCGTCGTCATCAAGCCCGCCGAGCTCACTCCGCTGACCACCCTGTATCTGGTCAAGCTGTTCGAAGAGGTGGGCCTGCCCGCCGGTGTCGTCAACGTGATCACCACCTCGACCTCCTCTGCCGTGGCCGGACCGATCATCGCCGACCCGCGCCTGCGGAAGCTGAGCTTCACCGGCTCGACCGCCGTGGGCCGGAAGCTCATCCAGCAGTCTGCCCAGGGCGTGCTGCGCACCTCGATGGAGCTCGGCGGCAACGCCCCCTTCGTCGTGTTCGAAGACGCCGACCTCGACCGCGCCGTCGAAGGCGCGATCATCGCGAAGTTCCGCAACATCGGCCAGGCCTGCACGGCCGCGAACCGGTTCATCGTGCACGAGTCGGTCGCCGACGAGTTCGCCCGCCTGGTCACCAAGCGCGTGAAGGCGTTCACGGTCGGCCGCGGCACCGAGGAAGGCGTCAACATCGGCCCGCTGATCAACGCGGACGCGGTGGCCAAGGCCGACACACTCGTGCAGGAGGCGGTCGGCCGCGGCGCCACGGTTCTCGTCGGCGGATCCGCCATCGACGGCGACGGAACCTTCTACCAGCCGACCGTGATCACCGGCGTGAAGCCGGGCAGCGACATCCTGCGGGAAGAGATCTTCGGACCGGTGCTCTCGATCACGCCGTTCACCGACGAGGACGACGCCGTCCGGATCGCCAACGACACCGAGTTCGGGCTGGTCAGCTACGTCTTCACGAAGGACCTCGCCCGCGGGCAGCGCATGATCGAACGGTTGCAGACCGGCATGATGGGGCTGAACATGGGCGTCATTTCCAACGCGGCGGCCCCGTTCGGCGGGGTCAAGCAGTCCGGCCTCGGCCGCGAGGGCGGCTTCGAGGGCATCCACGAATACCTCTCCACGAAGTACACGCTCACGCCCGACCCCTTCTCGGTCTAGCCAGGCATCGAGCCAGCCAGGCATCCGGGCCAGCCAGGCATCCGGGCCGGCCTGTCTGTCGGCCTGTCCGATCGGGCGGGTCTGCCCGGTCTCTTGTGCATAACCCCTGCAATCTGTGGACGCGGTTTGCGACTTCCGTGTGTTTCCGCGGCGGCGCATCCGTCGTCGCCGCAATCTGCAGGAGTTAGGCGGGACACAGCCGGTCGAATGCCCTGAACGGCGCGCGCCGGGCCGGGATTTAGACTTCTCGGGTGCCAGTTATCGAGATCAGCGACCTCAGCGACCCGCGGCTGGCCGACTATTCGCACCTGACCGATGTCGCGCTCAAGAAGGCGCGCGGCACCGAGCACGGCCTGTACATCGCCGAGTCCGCGCTCGTGCTCGAGCGTGCGCTACGCGCCGGGCACCGCCCGCGGTCGGTGCTCGCACTCGGGAACACCCTCGACGAAGCGCGCGCCCTCGTGGGGGAGGACGTTCCGGTATTCGTCGGCCCGGGGGAGTTGCTCGCCGAGCTGACCGGGTACCTCCTGCACCGCGGCCTGATCGCGTCGATGCACCGGCCGGAGCTGCCTGACCCCGACGCGTTGCTGGCCGGCGCCCGCCGCATCGTCATCCTGGAGAACGTCGCCGACCCGACGAACGTCGGCGCGATCTTCCGCTCGGCCGGCGCGATCGGCGCCGACGCGATCCTCGTGACCCCGCGCTGCTCAGACCCGTTCTACCGCCGCGCCATCCGGGTCTCCATGGGCACCGTGCTGCAGGTGCCGTGGACGCGCGTCGGCGACTGGCCGGCGACGCGCGAGCTGCTGACCAGGCACGGTTTCCACGTCGCCGCGCTCGCCCTGACGCCGGATGCCGTGAGCCTGCGCGATTTCGACGGCCACAGCCACGAGCGGCTGGCGCTGCTGCTCGGCGCGGAGGGGCACGGGCTCACCGACGAGGCGCTCGCGGCATCCGACAGCGTCGTGCAGATCCCGATGAAGCACGGCATCGACTCCCTCAACGTGGCCGCGGCCAGCGCCGTCGCCATGTGGGCGCTCTCCGGCTGACCCGCCACCAACCCCTCGCGAAACTGCAGTTGTGGTCATTATGGCGCCCGAATAACGACCACGACTGCGTTTTCGCGAGGGGAGCGAGGGGAACGAGGGAACGAGGGAACGAGCGAGAGCGGGCCAGCCCGCGCCCGGGCCTAGGCTGTTGTCATGGTCAACGATGCTGTGATTGTCGATGTCGTTCGCACGCCGTCGGGCCGGGGCAAGCCGGGCGGGGCGCTCTCCAGCGTGCATCCGGCCGACCTGCTCGCCGGCGTGCTGCGTGAACTGGTCGACCGCAACAACCTCGACCCCGCGCTCGTCGACGATGTGATCGGCGGATGCGTCAGCCAGGTCGGCGAGCAGAGCTACAACATCACCCGCACCGCGCTCCTCTCTGCGGGCTTCCCCGACTCGGTGCCCGGCACCACCATCGACCGGCAGTGCGGTTCCAGCCAGCAGGCCGCTACTTTCGCCGCGCAGGGCGTGATCGCCGGCAGCTACGACGTGGTCATCGCCTGCGGCGTCGAATCGATGAGCCGCGTTCCGCTCGGCACCTCGGCCAACGGGCAGGACCCGTTCGGCACCCTGATGCACAAGCGGTACCCGAAGGGACTGGTCAACCAGGGGATTTCCGCGGAACTGATCAACCACCAGTGGCGCCTCGGCCGGGACGAACTCGACGCCTTCGCCGCCCGCTCACACCGCCTCGCCGCGGCCGCCGCCGAGCGCGGCGACTTCGACGGAGAGATCCTGCGGGTGACGCTGCCGGACGGCCGGGTCGTCTCCGAAGACGAAACCATCCGCCCCGGCACGACGGGGGCGTCCCTGGCCGGCCTCGGTCCTGCGTTTCGCACCGACGCCCTCGCCGCGCGCTTCCCGAAGCTCGACTGGCAGACCACCGCAGGCAACTCGTCCCCGCTCACCGACGGGGCATCCGCCGCGCTGATCATGAGCGCCGCGAAGGCCGAACAGCTCGGCCTCAACCCGCGGGCGCGCTTCCACAGCTTCGCGGTGACCGGGAGCGACCCCAAGCTCATGCTCACCGGTGTGATCCCGGCCACCCAGCGCATCCTCGCCCGCTCCGGGCTCACCATCGACGACCTCGACGCCTACGAGGTCAACGAGGCCTTCGCCTGCGTGCCGCTGGTCTGGCAGCGCGAGCTCGGCGCCGACCCTGCCCTCCTCAATCCGCGCGGCGGCGCGATTGCGCTCGGCCACGCGCTGGGCTCGTCCGGCACCCGCCTGCTCGGCACGCTGCTCAACCACCTCGAAATGTCCGGCGGCCGCTGGGGCCTGCAGACCATGTGCGAAGGCGGCGGCATGGCCAACGCCACCATCATCGAACGGCTCTGACGATGCGCATCGACGGATGCTCCGCACTGGTCACCGGCGGCGCCTCCGGCCTCGGCCTGGCCACAGCACGAGCGCTGCACGAGGCCGGCGCGGCGGTCGTGCTGCTCGACCTGCCGGGCGCCCCAGGGGACGCGATCGCGGCTGCGCTCGGGGTCCGGGCGCGCTTTCTCGCCGGTGACGTGACGAGCGCCGCCGACGTGCAGGCCGCGGTGGATGCCGCGTCCGCGCTCGGCCCGCTGCGGATCGTGGTCAACTGCGCCGGCATCGCCCCCGGCGGGCGCACCGTCGGCCGCGACGGACCGCTGCCGCTGGAGGACTTCGAGCGCGCCATCCGGATCAACCTCGTCGGCACGTTCAACGTGATCCGCCTCGCCGCCGCTGCGATGCAGACGACGGAGCCGATCGGGAGCGCCGGCACCGCGCAGGGCGCCACCACGCCCGGCGCCGTTGAGCGCGGCGTCATCGTCACCACAGCATCCGTGGCGGCGTTCGACGGGCAGATCGGGCAGGCCGCGTACGCCGCGTCCAAGGGCGGGGTCGCCGCGATGACGCTTCCGCTCGCCCGCGAATTCGCGCAGATGTTCATCCGGGTGATGGCCATCGCGCCGGGTATCTTCGACACGCCCATGCTGCAGAGACTGCCCCAGGCTGTACGCGATTCGCTCGGCGCCCAGGTGCCGCACCCGTCCCGGCTCGGCGACCCGACCGAGTTCGCGGCGCTCGTGCGGCACATCGTCGAGAACCCGATGCTCAACGGCGAGACAATCCGCCTCGACGGCGCCATCCGGATGCAGCCCCGCTAGCGCCCCGCGCGCGTTGCGCGGGAAATGCGCCGCTTCGCGGGTGGCGCGCGCCCCCCGCGAAGCGGCG
>DHJB01000027.1:2344-3401 GCA_002404115.1 Microbacteriaceae bacterium UBA4731 | reverse complement strand
CGCGGCGGTCCGGAGAGGAGGCGGCTGCACTACACTGTGAAAACCGAGCAATGACTCGTGTTTCGTGAGCAAGGGAGCGACGGATGCCAGCGGTGACCTCGATCGAGGCGGAACTTCGCCGTGTGGTGGCGCCGCGCGCCCGCGTCATCATCGACAACGACTTCTCCGGCGATCCCGACGGCCTGGTGCAGCTGGTGCACCACCTGCTCTCGCCGTCGGTCGAGATCCGCGCGATCATCGGGTCGCACCTGCGGCCGGGCGATCCGTTCGATCCATCGGAGCAGACCGCCGACAACGCGGCGGCCGCCGCCGAGCAGGTGCTGGCCCTCCTCGGGCGATCCGGAACCGTGCCCGTGATCGCCGGCTCCAACCTCGGCATGACCGACCCGGATTCGCCGAGACGCTCGGCCGCGACGGATGCGATCATCGCGGAGGCCATGCGCGACGATACCGACCTGCCGCTCTACCTCGCCTGCGGCGCCGGCCTCACCGAGGTCGCCAGCGCCTACCTCCTCGAGCCCCGCATCGCCGAGCGCCTCACCCTCGTCTGGATCGGCGGCCCGGAGCACGACGGCCTCGCCGTTCCCCCGCCCGGCTCGACCGGCCCCGAGTACAACCTCGCCATCGACATCCCCGCGGCCCGGGTGGTCTTCGACTCGAGTATCCCGCTGTGGCAGGTGCCGCGGGATGCCTACCGCCAGACCCTGTTCTCGTGGGCCGAGCTGCTCACGCAGGTGCGCCCGCACGGCGCCATCGGCCAGCACCTCTACGACTCGCTGGCCGGCGTCGCGCAGATGGCGGGCCGGCACGGGGTCCACCTCGGGGAGACGTACATCATGGGCGACAGCCCGCTCGTTCTGCTTACGGCGCTGCAATCGGCGTTCGAGGCCGACCCCTCCTCGAGTGCCTACGTCACCAGACCTGCGCCGCGCATCCTGGCGGACGGCTCCTATGACCCGGCGCCACGACAGGGTCCGAGGCCGATCCGGGTCTACACGCGACTGGACCTGCGGCTCATGTTCGCCGATTTCCTCGCCAAGCTCGCCGCGCAGGGCTA
>DHJB01000027.1:0-2284 GCA_002404115.1 Microbacteriaceae bacterium UBA4731 | reverse complement strand
CGGGACGGTCAGGAGCGGCCGCAGGTAGCGCCGCGTCTCCTCGGCCATGTCCAGCCAGTCGTTGTTGAGCAGCCACTGCACCTGCAGCCCGTCGCTCATCGCGATCAGGCCGCGGGCCGCGCTCTCGGGGTCGATGCCCTCGATCAGTTCGCCGCGTGCCTTCATGGTCGCGAAGGCCGTGGTGATGAACGTCACCACAAACTCGTAGCGACGCACAAAGTAATCGTGGGCCGGGTGGTCCGGCGCCGTGGCTTCGGCCGACAGCACGCAGTGCAGTTCGACCAGCCCGGGCATTCTCGCGTTGTATTCGGCCAGGCGCACCATGCCCCTGATGGTCTCGATGCCGGATTCGGCGTCGAGGTTGACCAGTTCCTGCGATCGTTCGTCCCGAAGCTCCAGCACGCCGGCGAGCAGCTCGTTTTTGTTCGCGAAGTGGTGCAGCAGGCCGGCCTGGCTCATGCCGACCCGCTCGGCGATCTCGCGGATCGACCCGTTCCGGAAACCGTGGATGGCGAAGACCTCGATGCCCGCCTCCAGGATCTCCCGGCGCCGCCCGGCCGTCTTTGCGTAGGTTCCACGCGGCTTGCCCGTGATGTTCATGGGGCCGACTCTACAGCGGTCTGTAACAATTGCTACGAAAACCTAGCGTGTGTTCGTTTTTCATGTTACTTTCATCCAGACGTAGCCCACCGACGGTCTACCGAACTGGAAAGGGAACACCGATGTTCCGATGGAAAAGTCTGGCGGCGGTCACCGTCGTCGCCGCCCTGGGCCTGACCGGATGCGCCGCAAGCGGCTCCGGGACCGACAGTAAAGCGCCCACCACCCTCACTCTCGGCGTCCTCGTCCCCGCGACAACGTTCTCGGCAGCCGACATGAACTTCGCCAACGAGTCGCCCTACGGCCAGGCCGTCTACGACACTCTGCTGAAGGCCGGTCCCACCGGCAAGATCCTCCCGGACCTGGCCACCACCTGGTCCTACAACGCCGACAACACCGTTCTCACCCTCACCCTGCGCGACGACGTCACCTTCACCGACGGCACGAAGTTCACCGCGGACGCCGCGGCCCAGAACCTGATCCGCTTCCGCGACGGTGCCTCGCCGAACAAGTCCTTCCTCGCGTCGCTGGCCGACGCCAAGGCCGTGAACGACACCACCGTCGAACTCACGCTGAACCAGGCCGACCCGGCGCTGCTCAACTACCTCACGCAGAACGCCGGCATGGTCGAGAGCCCGAAGGCGTTCGGCAACTCCGACATCAAGACCAACCCGGTCGGTTCCGGCCCGTACACGCTGGACACCAAGACCACCGTCGTCGGCACCTCGTACAAGTTCACCAAGAACGCCAAGTACTGGGACCCGTCGTCCGTGCACTACTCGAACCTCGTTCTCAATGTCTACCCCGACACGACCTCGTTGCTGAACGCGATCAAGGGCGGCCAGGTCAACGGCGCCAACCTCGTCAACAATGACGACCTCTCCGAGATCGAAGGCGCCGGCTACAAGATCAACGCGTTCGAGCTCAACTGGACCGGCCTCATCCTGTTCGACCGGGCCGGAACCATGAACCCCGCACTCAAGGATGTCCAGGTGCGCCAGGCCATCAACTACGCCTTCGACACCAAGGCGCTGCTGAAGGCGGTCGGCCAGGGCTTCGGCACGACGACCACGTCGATCTTCCCGACCAGCTCCGTCGGCTACGACAAGGCGCTCGACTCGCGGTACGCCTACGACCCGAAGAAGGCCAAGGCTCTCCTCGCTGACGCCGGCTACGCCAAGGGCCTCACGCTGAACATGCCGAGCACCCCTCTCCTCGGCTCGGCCACGTTCACCCTGATCCAGCAGCAGTTGAAGGATGTCGGCATCACGGTCAAGTACACCGACGTCGGCAACAACTTCATCGCCGACATCCTCGCCCCGAAGTACCCTGCGACCTACATGATCCTGCAGGAGGACCAGGACTGGGCGCTGATCAACTTCGAGATCACGAAGACCGCGACGTTCAACCCCACGAAGTACAGCGACCCCAAGGTCGACGCCCTCGTGAAGACCGTCCACAACGGCACGAAGGCCGAGTCTGACGCGGCCGTCAAGGAGCTCAACACGTACATCGTCGAGCAGGCCTGGTTCGCCCCGTGGTACCGCATGCAGTCCAGCTACGCCACGGATGCCCACACCAAGGTCCAGACGCAGGTCGGCAACGCCTACCCGTACCTCTGGAACTTCATTCCAGCGTCCTAGTCCGACCGGCCGGGTCGCGCCAGCCCCGCGACCCGGCCTCC
>DHJB01000008.1 GCA_002404115.1 Microbacteriaceae bacterium UBA4731 | reverse complement strand
CTCGATGGTCCAGGCGATGTCCGCTGCCCTCACCGAGTGGGCATCCGACGACGCCGTGCAGACGGTGCTGCTGACCGGCAGCGGCGACCGGGGGCTCTGCGCCGGCGGCGACATCGTCGCCATCTACCGGGATGCCGAACGCGGCGGCACGGAGACGGCGCGGTTCTGGGCCGACGAGTACGTGCTCAACGCGCAGATCGCCCGATACCCGAAACCGTACGTCGCGATGATGGACGGGCTGGTGCTGGGCGGCGGTGTTGGCGTCTCCGCGCATGCGTCGATCCGGATCGTGACAGAGCGCACGCGACTGGGGATGCCGGAGACCGGCATCGGCTTCGTGCCGGATGTCGGCGGTACCTACCTTTTGTCGCGGGCGCCCGGCGAGCTCGGCACCCATGTGGCGCTCACCGCCGGAATGGTGACCGGCTCCGACGCGATCGCGCTGGGGCTCGCGGACCACTACCTGAACAGCGAGAAGATCGCCGGTCTGGCCGAGGCGCTGACCCGCACGGACGCGCATGATGCCGTGCGGGCGATGGCCGAGGCCGCCCCGCCATCGCCTCTGCTGGCCGAGCGGGCGTGGATCGACGAGTGCTACTCGTTCGACACCGTCGAGGAGATCGTCGGCGCGCTGCAGGCGTCCTCCTCCGAAGCGGCCCGCGATGCCGCCGCCGTCATCCTCACCAAATCGCCGACCGCGCTGAAGGTGACGCTCGCCTCCCTGCGCCGGGCGAGGGAACTCTCCGGCCTGGAGGAGGTGCTCGACCAGGAGTACCGGGTCTCGCTTCGCTTCCTCGCGGGGCCGGAGCTCGTCGAAGGCGTTAGGGCGCAGGTCATCGACAAGGACCGCGCCCCGCGCTGGTCGCCGCCGACCCTCGCCGAGGTCGCTCCGGATGCCGTCGACGGCTACTTCGCCGACCTGGGTCCCCGGGAACTCCGGCTGGCGCGCGCTGGAGCGCGCCACCTCCACCCGTAGACGCTCGACCGATACGAACGCAGGAGAACAAGCCATGAACACACGAATCGCATTCATCGGGCTCGGCCACATGGGCGGACCGATGGCCGCCAACCTGGTCAAGGCCGGTCACACCGTCACCGGATTCGACCTGGTCCCGGCGGCGCTCGAGCAGGCCCAGCTGAACGGCGTCACGGTGGCCGAATCCGCGGCGGCCGCGGTCGCCGGAGCCGAGGTCGTCATCACCATGCTGCCCAGTGGCCGGCACCTGCTCGAGGCCTACCGCGGGCATGCCGCGACGCCCGGGCTGGTCGCGGCGGCGGAACCCGGCACGCTGTTCATCGACTCGTCGACGGTCGACGTCGAGGATGCACGCACGGCCCGCGACATCGTTGTCGCCGCCGGGCACCGCGGGCTCGATGCGCCCGTTTCCGGCGGCGTCGGCGGCGCGGAGGCCGGCACGCTCACCTTCATGGTCGGCGCAGACGAGGCGGACTTCCGGGCGGCCGAGCCCATCCTGGGCGTGATGGGCGCGAAGGTCGTGCACTGCGGCGGCTCCGGCGGCGGCCAGGCGGCCAAGATCTGCAACAACATGATCCTCGGCGTCTCGATGATCGCCGTCTCTGAGGCCTTCGTGCTCGGTGAGAAACTGGGGCTCACCCACCAGGCCCTCTTCGATGTCGCGTCGACGGCCTCCGGCCAGTGCTGGGCGCTCACCACGAACTGCCCCGTGCCAGGGCCGGTGCCGACCAGCCCGGCCAACCGCGACTACCAGCCCGGCTTCGCCGGAGCGCTCATGGCCAAGGACCTCGGCCTGGCCCTCAACGCCCTCGAATCCACCGGGGTTGCCGCAGTGCTGGGGCCGCTCGCCGCGAAGATCTATCGCCGTTTCGCCGACGAGGGCGGCGCCGGACTGGACTTCTCGGGCATCATCAACAGCATCCGTTCGAAATCAGACGAGGAAGCCACCGCATGACCACCTACGAAAACATCCTGCTCGAGCGCCGTGGCCGGGTGGGCCTGATCACGCTCAATCGTCCGCAGGCACTGAACGCGCTCAACGAGGCGCTCATGCGCGACGTCGTTGCCGCCGCGACGGAACTCGACCGGGACAGCGAGGTCGGGGCCATCGTCATCACCGGATCCGAGCGGGCGTTCGCGGCCGGCGCCGACATCAAGGAGATGGCGACGCAGAGCTACATGGACATGTACGCGGCGGACTGGTTCGCCGGCTGGGGGGCGCTCGCCGCGGTGCGCACGCCGGTGATCGCCGCCGTCGCCGGGCACGCCCTCGGCGGCGGCTGCGAACTGGCCATGATCTGCGACTTCATCATCGCGGCGGACACCGCCAAGTTCGGGCAGCCGGAGATCAAGCTCGGCGTCATCCCCGGGATCGGCGGCTCGCAGCGGCTGACCAGGGCCATCGGCAAGGCCAAGGCGATGGAAATGATGCTGACCGGACGCACGATGGATGCCGCAGAGGCCGAGCGCTGCGGGCTCGTCGCCCGGGTGGTCCCCGCCGCCGAGCTGCTCGACGACGCCCTCGCCACCGCCGAGAAGATCGCCGGGATGTCGGCGCCCATCGCCATGCTCGCCAAGGAAGCCGTGAACGCGGCCTTTGAGACGACCCTGGCCGAAGGCATCCGTTTCGAACGTCGGCTCTTCCACTCGACGTTCGCCACCGAGGATCAGAAGGAAGGCATGGCCGCGTTCGTGGAAAAGCGTGCCCCGTCGTTCACCAACCGGTAGCTAGTCTTGCGGCTCGGCGAAGTCGCCGGCTTTGCGGCGGAAGGCGGCCAGGATGCCGATCAGGTTCTCGAGGTCGTGCGGCGCGAGGCCGGGGGCGGTGAACACCTCGGCGTTCAGGCGCTCCGTCGCGGCGGCCACAATCGCCTTCCCGGCCGGGGTGATCTCCACGAGGGTGGCCCGTCGGTCGCTCGGATGGGCGAGCCTGCGCACGAATCCGGCGGCCTCCAGCCGGTCGACGGCGTTGGTCACGCTGGTGGGATGCACCTGGAGCCTGGCGCTCGCCTTCGCCATGGGCAGGGCTCCGCTCCGGGTGAAGCTGAGCAGGGTCAGCAGCTCGTAGCGGGCGAAGGTCACCCCGAACGGCTTGAGCACGGCTTCGATCCGCGCGAGCATGATCTGCTGGGTGCGCATGATGGACGTGATGGCCGACATTCCGTCGGCCGCGTCCACCCAGCCGTGCTCCACCCAGTGTCGGTGAGCCTCGGCGATCGGATCGCCCGGCAAGTGTGACGCTGCTGACACCGTTTCTCCCGTCTAGGCCCGTGCAAATCGTACCGAATGCCTCGGCTACTGAACCCTGATTCCGTGCACGATGAGCGTGGCGAGTTCGTCGTAGGCCTGCGCGTCGGACAGGCCGGTGCTCTCGGAAATCCGCCGCTGCTGGATCCGGACCATCACCGAGGACACCGCCTCGGCCACGAAAGCGGCCGGCACCTCGCGGAAGGACCCGCTGGCCACGCCCTCGGAGATCAGCTCCCGCACCCTGGCCGCGGCGATCTGGGTGTTGCGCTCGTAGATCTCGCTGGCCGGCGGGAACGCCGAGACGTCGTCGATGAATGCGGCGGATGCCGGACGGAGCTCGTCGCCGACCGCCCGCAGGTAGACGGCGATCCGGTCCGTCGGATCGGTGGTCGCGGCCAGCTTCTGCTCGACCCGCTCCGCAGCTCCCTTGAAGAAGAAGACAACGGCCGTTCGCACGAGCTGTTCGCGGCTGCTGGCGAGCGAATAGATCGTCGACTTCGAGCAGTGCAGCCGATTCGCCGCGGCCGAGAGGGTGATGTCGGAGAAGCCCTCCCGCAGGAAGAGCTCGACCAACTGGCCGAAGAGCTCGTCCTGCCTGGCCGACCAGCGCCGTGGGCGTCTCGCGGGGAGGGAGTCGGTCAGCATGGTCATACTCTT
>DHJB01000023.1:4920-7395 GCA_002404115.1 Microbacteriaceae bacterium UBA4731 | reverse complement strand
GGTGTCTGACACCTTTTCGGAGCGCGGAGCGCCACCGCACGGCGCGGGGTTAAGAACCAGGCCAGGTTCGGTTTGTGAACCTGGTTTCTTGAGTTTCGAGCTGCCGCGGCCTCCGAGAAACTCGTGAACATGGTTCGCGGACGGCGGCGAACCAGGTTCCGGCGTTTAGCCGCCAGCGGCGACGTACGTGCCCGCTCCGGCCTCTTTCAGCGCGGCCTGCGCTGCTGCAAGGCGCGCGAGTGGGACGCGGAACGGCGAGCAGCTGACGTAGTCGAGACCCAGCTCGTGGCAGAACGCAACCGACGTCGGCTCGCCGCCGTGCTCCCCGCAGATCCCGAGCTTCAGCTCCGGCTTCGCGCTGCGCCCCCGCTCGACCGCGATTCGCATCAGGTCACCGACGCCGTCGATGTCGATGACCTCGAACGGGTTGCGCGCGAGCACACCGTCCTCGAGATAGCGCGTCAGGAACTTTCCCTCCGCGTCGTCGCGCGAGAACGCGAGCGTCATCTGCGTCAGGTCGTTCGTGCCGAAGGAGAAGAAGTCGGCGACCGCGGCGATGACCCCGGCAGTCAGCGCGGCGCGGGGGAGTTCGATCATCGTGCCGATGGGAATGAGTAGTTCTTCCTCGGACTGCCGGGCGACCTCGGCGACGACCTCGGCGAGCTCGCGGCGGGTGATGTCCAGCTCACCGACGGTGGCTACCAGCGGGACCATGATCTCGGGCCGCACGTCGTGGCCCCGTCGCCTGACCTCGACGGCCGCTTCGGCCACGGCCTGTGCCTGCATCGCGAACAGGCCGGGCACGGCGAAGCTGAGGCGCACCCCGCGTAGGCCCAGCATCGGATTGACCTCGTGCATGCGATTAAGCGCGGCGAGCAGCCTGACGTCGTGCTCGTCGGCGTGATCGGCGGCCCGTGCCACCGCTACCCGCACGGCAAGTTCCGTGCGGTCGGGAAGGAACTCGTGCAGCGGTGGGTCGAGGAGTCGGATCGTGACGGGCAGGCCGTCCATCGCCTCGAAGATGGCGATGAAGTCGTCGCGTTGAAGCGGAAGCAACGCGGCGAGCGCGGCCTCGCGTTCGGTGGCCGTGTCGGCGAGGACGAGTCGTTCCACGTACTGCCGACGTTCGCCGAGGAACATGTGCTCCGTCCGGCACAAGCCGATGCCCTGCGCGCCGAACCGGCGAGCCCGGGCGGCGTCCTCAGGCGTGTCGGCGTTCGCCCGGACACCGAGGCGTCGCCGGGTGTCGGCGTGCTGAAGGAGCCGGTGCACGGCGCGCACCAACTCCTCGGCGTCCGGTGCGTCCGGGTCGAGCCGGCCGTCGAAGTAGTCGACGATCGCAGGTGGCTGGACTGGAACCTGGCCGAGGTAGACGGCACCGGATGTGCCGTCGATCGAGAGCTGGTCGCCCTCCTGGATTACGGTCCCCGCGGCGAGCAGGCGGTGCCCGTCGTCGTCGATGACCAGCTCTTCTGCGCCGCACACGCAGGGCTTGCCCATGCCGCGTGCGACGACGGCGGCGTGGGCGGTCTTGCCGCCGCGGGTGGTCAGCACGCCCGTTGCGGCGACGATTCCCGCCAGGTCGTCGGGGGTCGTCTCGCGGCGGATCAGGATCACCTGCTCGCCGGTCTCGGCTCTGCGCACTGCGGTTGCCGAGTCGAAGACCGCTGCGCCGACGGCCGCCCCCGGGGAGGCGTTGATGCCGGTCGTGATCCGGATCGTGCCGGGAGCCGGCCTGAATTGGGGAAACATCAGCTGGGTGAGGTCACGCCCAGTGACGCGGCGCAGCGCCTCGTCGAGATCGATCACGCCTTCCTCGACGAGCTGGTAAGCGATCCGGAATGCGGCCGCGGGGGTGCGCTTGCCGACGCGGGTCTGCAGCATCCAGAGCTTGCCGCGCTCGATGGTGAACTCGATGTCGCACAGGTCGCGGTAGTGCCTCTCGAGGATGTCGGCATTGTGCAGCAGTTGTCCGTAGCTCTTCGGGTCGAGTCGCTCGAGTTCCGCGATCGGCAGGGCATTGCGGATGCCGGAGACGACATCCTCGCCCTGCGCGTCGGAAAGGTAGTCGCCGTAGAGGCCGCGTTGTCCCGACGCGGGGTCGCGAGTGAACGCGACGCCGGTCCCGGAGTCCGCGCCCTTGTTACCGAACACCATCGCCATGACGTTCACGGCCGTGCCGAGGTCGTCCGGTATCCGCTCCTGACGCCGGTAGAGCGCCGCACGCTCGGTGTGCCAGGAGCCGAAGACCGCGTGGACGGCGAGAGCGAGTTGCTCTCGCGGGTCCTGCGGGAAGTCGCGGCCGCTCTCCTCGAGCACGATGTGCTTGAAGTCGGCGACCACGGCCCGCAGGGCCGCTGCGGACAGGTGGGCGTCGCCGCCGCCCGCACGCTTGTTCGCTGCGGCGAGCACGTCGGCGAACCGACCGTTGCCGATGCCCAGCACCGTGCGACCGAACATCTGGATCAGCCGCCG
>DHJB01000023.1:4339-4770 GCA_002404115.1 Microbacteriaceae bacterium UBA4731 | reverse complement strand
GGATCAGCCGCCGGTAGGAGTCGAGCGCGAAGCTGTCGTTGCCGACCTGCGCGGCCAGGCCCTGGACTGATAGGTCGTTGAGGCCGATGTCGAGGACGGTCTCCATCATTCCGGGCATCGAGTACCGCGCACCGGAGCGGACCGAGACCAACAGCGGGTCGTCGGGCTGCCCGAGGCGCCGCCCCACCCGCTGCTCGAGCACCGCCAGGTGCTCGTCGATCTCGCCGGTCAGCCCTTCAGGCGCGACGCCAGTGTGCAGGTAGTACCGGCAGGCCTCCGTGGTGATGGTAAAGCCCGGCGGAACAGGCAGGCCCAGCCGGCTCATCTCGGCGAGCCCGGCGCCCTTGCCGCCGAGCAGGTCGGCCAGCTCCCGGCCACCCTCGGCGAAGTCGTACACGTACTTGATCGCGGTCGGAGTCGGCTGATCGGTC
>DHJB01000023.1:2798-4142 GCA_002404115.1 Microbacteriaceae bacterium UBA4731 | reverse complement strand
AGCGCGTCACGTGATCAGCGTCGCGCCTGGGTCGACGTCGGCGCTGGTGGCGGAAGTCGCGGCTTGCGAGGACGAAGGTCACGAGCGTTTCCGCCGGTGGCATCGCCAACGCCGGCTGGTGACCTTCGCGTGGTGGTAGTGGGACGGCCGGCCCCTTGTCGTGGGCGTGGTGCAGGATGCAGGGTCGAGGCACGACTCGCCAGCGTCCGCACATCACGAAACCAGGTGACGACATGACCGCCTTCACCTGCCGGGATGTGCGGTGAGGGGTAAGCAGGTAGTGCTGCGCGACGGGTCAGACGTGCTGATACGACAGGTCCAGCGCGGTGACGCTCCGCTCTTGGCCGACGGCTTCGGACGGTTGAGTGCCGAATCGCGCCGGTTGCGGTTCCTGATGGGCAAACCGGAGCTGTCCCCGGCGGAGTTGCGCTACTTCACCGAGGTCGACCACCACGACCACGAGGCGCTCGGGGCACTGAATCAGGTCGACGGACGCGGCTTGGGCATCGCTCGCTTCATCCGACACGCCGAAGACGCGGAGGCTGCCGAAATTGCCGTCGCCGTCGTCGACGACTGGCAGGGCCGGGGACTCGGCACCGAGTTGCTGAGTCAGCTGACGGACCGCGCCCGCCAGGAAGGCATCCGCCGCTTCACTGCGCTGGTCGCGGCCGACAATGCGACCGTGGTCGGACTGCTGCGAAACATCGGCGCCGACGTCCATGCTAGCCATCGCGAGTCCGGCACCGTCGAATACGAGATCAAACTGGCGCCCGGGGGTCTCGGCGCCGAACTTAAAGCCTTGTTGCGTGCTTTCGGACAGCGGCAGCTCAAGCCCCCGAAGTCGATCCGAGACGTTCTGGCTGCGCTCATACCCGACCGGTTCACTCCCGACGGTGAGTAGTGCCTGGCCGACTCAGGTCGGCTGGCGCCCACACAACCACACGATACCCGGGATGGGGTAGCTGAGCAGCGAACGGAAACCGGTCCGGCCGGCCTTCAGGACGTTCGGCCCTGCCAGGCGAGAATGGCCACCAGCGATACTGACATCAGGACCGAAGGAGGGCCGTGACGGTGAGGTGGCACGACGGCTGGAGTAGCGGCGGATGGGTGCTGATGAGCCTGATGATGATCATCTTCTGGACACTGGTGATCGGGGGCGTCATTTGGCTGGTGCGCAACGGCGGTCGCCGGCAACAGCCGCCAGCACCAAGCGACTCGACCGCCCAGCACATCCTCGACGAGCGCTTCGCCCGCGGTGAACTGACCGAAGGGGAATACCGCCAGCGCCGCGAGGTGCTAAACGCGCGATGAGAGCCACCGGTCACCGCGACTTGCGGCCGCTCC
>DHJB01000023.1:2261-2671 GCA_002404115.1 Microbacteriaceae bacterium UBA4731 | reverse complement strand
CCAGCTGGACAACACTCACACTGCCCGCCGGACGGTACGAACTCATCTGCAACCTGCCCGGCCATGACGCCGCCGGCATGTTCACCGAACTAGACATCACCTGACCGAGCTTCGACGCCAACAGCAGCGTCAACCGCAGCGCCGAGACGAGGACGCGGCGACTGCACCTGCCGGCCGATTGGCCCTGGGACCGCAGCCCGCTACCTGATGGCGTTCCGGTCGTCGACGCGGGTTGGGCTAGATGAACAGCATTTGCGCGCCCTCGGTCTTCTCGATGAAGTCGGCGGCGCTGATGATGTCTTCGACTTCGTCGTACAGGTCGTTTTTGGTGAGGTGGTTCATGTCGGCGGACATGCGGCAGGCCCAGAGGTGTCCTCCGGAGGCGACGATCTGTTCGAGGAATTCGGGTA
>DHJB01000023.1:0-2063 GCA_002404115.1 Microbacteriaceae bacterium UBA4731 | reverse complement strand
CATGTGGGTGGCGGGGTTGCCGAGCAGGGTGAATTTGAGATCGTGCATGGTGTGTTTGTTGATCATCTCGAAGCCCCAGAAGGTGAAGAACAGGTGCGTCTCGATGCCTTCACCGAGCGCTGCGTTGGCGAGCACGAGTCCGGGGTAGGCCATGTCGAGGGTGCCTTTCGAGCAGATGATGGCGAGTTTGCGGCCGCTGACCTCGTTGTCGAACTGGGGGACGATCGCCGGCGCGCTTTCAGTCGCGGTCATGGTTTTCTCCTGTCGTGCTAGGGCTTAGACGCAGCCGTGCGGCTTGGGCAGGCCGGCGACGTAGGCCATCTTCTTGGCGGGCTTCTGCGGGAACAGCGCGAACAGTTGCTTGACGGGAATGCCGCCTACGGTCGAGACGCGGCGGATGGTCGCAGTCTCACCCTGCCGTTCGTAGTCTTCGCGCAGGAACCGGACCGCCTGCCAGTGTGCGTCGGTGAGTTCGATGCCGATCTGGGCAGCGAGTGTGCGGGCGAGGTCCTCTGTCCATTCGGCGGGGTCGGTGAGGAAGCCTTCGTCGTTGACGTGGATCTGGTGGCCGTCGAGGCTGGTCACTGGCATCAGGAGTCTCCTATTTCTCGATGTGCTTACCGGCCATGGACATGCGGGCCGGTAGCGGGATCGGCCGTCCTGGTAGCAGGACGTTCCAGTACATCCAGCGGAACGCTAGTTTGCCGAGATGGTTGGCTCGGGTTTCTTCCAGGAGGCTGAACGGTCCGAGGACCGGGACTGGGTACTTGCCGGGTAGCGGTTCGGTGTCGTAGTTGAAGTCGATGAGTAGTCCTTTGCCGCCACCGGACTCGATGAAGCAGTTCGCGTGGCCGTCGAATGCTCCGGTCATCGGCTTGCCGTCCACGTAGTCGACGAAGTTGTCGACGAACACCTCGACGGAGAAGTGCGCGACGGAGCCGGCCTTGGATGCCGGGATGTCGGAGGCATCGCCGATGGCGAAGATGTTCGGGTACTTCTCCGACAGCAGGGTGTGCTTGTCCACTGGCACGTAGTTGAGCTCGTCACCGAGCCCGGATCGAGCGAGGAAGTCGGCACCCATATTGAGGGGAACGGTGACGAGGAGGTCGAACGGAACTTCGCGCTCGTCATAGGAGACAAGCTTCTTCGTGTCCGGGTCGATGCGTTCGATCAGGAAGTCGGTCTCGACGGTCACCTTGCGCTCCTCCAGCATCGAGCCCAGGTGTGCCGAGGAGATCGGCTTGGTGAACGCCCCCGACAGCGGCGTTACGTAACGCATCTCGACCCGGTCCCGGATCCTGCGCTTGCGGAAGTAGGCGTCGGCCAGGAAGGTGAACTCCAGCGGCGCGACCGGGCATTTGATCGGCATATCGGTGATGTGCACGACGAAGCGGCCGCCGTCGAAATCGGCTAGGGCCTCGGTGAGTGCCTGCGCTCCGTCGAAGCTGTAGAAATCGAAGATGCTGCGCCGCCACTCTTTGCCGAGCATGCCCGGGGTTTGGTCGGGCCGCGGCGAGACACCAGTGGCGACAACCAGGTAGTCATACGGCAGCGTCCTGCCGTCGATCAGCGAGACGGAGTCGGAGTCGGCCTCGACCCGGTCGACCTCGCCGATGACGAAATCGACGCCGTCGGGTAGGAAGACATGCCGTGACCGGGTCACCTGATCCGGCGTGTAGTCGCCGAACGGCAGGAACAGGTAGCCCGGCTGGTAATGGTGGCTGTCGTCGCGGTCCACGACCGTAATCTGCCACTGGCCGACGTCGAGCCGGCGCCGCAGCTTGTTGACGATCATCGTGCCGGCGGTGCCCGCACCGAGCACCAATAGTCGCTTCACGTGCCACCCCTATTCGAGTGAGTTGTCCGCCTCCATGTCGACGCTAGGACCGCGCGAGACCCGCGAGCAGTGCCCAAAGTCCCGGATATCGCAGGGAAAGTGAGGACTCATCTCCGACGCGGCGAACCACGACAGAGACGGGACCCCGGGAACGAGGTCCTGCAGTCCGTCCGGCCGCGGGAAGTCACGGGCGTCATCGCTGCCCTGACCAGGGCACCGCGTCACC
>DHJB01000045.1:62650-66700 GCA_002404115.1 Microbacteriaceae bacterium UBA4731 | reverse complement strand
ATGGGGTTCTCCTTCTCGTACAATTCGCAACAATCCTCCGACAGGGGACTCACGGGCAGTTACTACGACGTGACGCCCGCTGCCGGGCAGACCCCGAAGTATGTGTTCACGTCAACCATGAAGCCCGTGCTGGTACGCACGGACCCGCAGATATCCTTCGAATGGGGGACGGTTGCCCCGGCCCCAGCCCTCCCGCTGGACAACTACCTGGTGCGGTGGACAGGGTTCATCACCCCACCGTCGGCGGGAAACTACACCTTCGGTTTCGTCCGCGACGACGGAGCTCGTCTGTTCCTAAACGACAATCCCACCCCCGTGATCGACCAGTGGACGCAGAGCGTGACGACGACACCGTCCTACGCCACCTCTGCGTCGTCACTGAGCGGACCGACCCCGATCACCGTGGAATACAGCGAACAGATTAACGGCGCATACGTCCAACTGTGGGTCAAGGACTCGTCCGGCAATGAGTTCATCGTGCCACCGGACTGGTTCACCACGAAGCTGGATAGCCTGCCCAACGGCTGGTCGTCATCCTCGGCACTATCCGGGGCCGGCAGCGACTATGCCAAGGCAAGCGTCACCGAAAGCGCGGTCATCCTCACTGACACCACCGGGACAGCGCACACGTTCACGAAGACGTCAACGGGCGGCTACAAACCGCCGACAGGCGAGTACGGCGTCCTTGCCCTGGACACGAAGGGACAGGTCTCGCTCACCGATGAATCCGGTGCGACGACCCTGTTCAACCCGGCGGGCAAAGTCACCCAAGTCACCAGCGCCGCCGAGATCACCAATCCCGCCGCCCCCGTCACCGCGTACCGCCCGGCAACCGGTCAAGTGGACCGCATTTCAGACCCCTTGTCCGCTGTCACCCCGGCGACCAACCCCGCAACCTTCACCCGTGAGGTTCGCTTCGCCTACGCCGGCGACACCGCCGCGAGCGTGGGCTTGAGCGCCGCCGACACGGACGGCACCGGGGCAGCCTGCCCGATTCCGGCCGGATACCTCGCGCCGCCAACCGGGATGCTGTGTCGGCTGATCTACCCGGGACACAAAGCCGGGGCCGACGACACCACCCAACTGCTGTACAACGTCAACAAACAACTCGCCGGGATCCTCGACCCCGGTCAGGAGCTGACGACATTCGGGTACACCACCACCTCGGCGAAACGTTTGGCCTGGCTCCGGGATTCAACGGCCAACGACTGGTTGGCGGCCGACACGACCCGCACCGCGGCGAGTACGAACCGTACCTCCATCAGCTATGATTCCGGCCGGGTCAACACCGTGACCCTGCCCGCTCCCGACGGCGTCACCCAAGCCGCGCGGCCCGTCAAGACCTACACGTACGCGACCGGCACGACGTACGTGGACGTGGCCGGTTTGACGGTTCCAACCACGGCCCCGTCCAACGGACACGCGCGAACGGTCACTTTCGACGATGCTTACCGGAAGTTGACGGATATGAGCGCGTCGGGTTTGAAGGGGACGCTGGCGTGGGGCGATCAAGACATGTTGTTCTCCCAGACGGATGCTTTGAGTCGGAAGACGACGAACATCTACAACGACCAGGACCGCCTGACGGACACGTACGGGCCGGCACCCGAGACCTGTTTCGATACCACCACCCGGATACCAAAGAGTGGGTGCGCTGTGACGCCGGCGCACTCCTCGACGACGTATGACTCCGGTCTGAATGGGCTCAACGCCACCTGGTTCGACAACCCCAGCCTGGGCGGCACACCCAAGTCCTACAGCCTGGGCGTCGGCCCCGCCGACGGAAGCGTCAACAAAGACTGGGCCGCCAACGCGCCCGTGACCGGTTTCCCCGTCGACAAATGGTCGCTGCGACTCACCGGGCTGATCAAGTTCAATCAGGCCGGCACGTACAAATTCCAAACCTACGCCGATGACGGCAGCCAAATCTGGTTGGACGACGTCCTCACTAGCGATGACTGGGTCTCCTCCGCCGCCCACTGGTCACCAAACGGAAACGTGATAGTGAAAACAGCCGGGCAGACCATGCGGATCCGGGTGCAGTATTGGGACGACTCCTCGACGGCCAGCCTCGCCCTGTACTGGACCACGCCAGGCGGAACACACGAGATCATCCCGGGCCGCGCCCTCACCCCGGACTACGGCCTGACCACCGGAGGAACCGTTGACGACTCCGCCCCCACCGGGGTCTCCGGAGTCTCAAGCGCGCAAGTGCCATCGATGACGTCGACCACGGACTATGGGGCATCCCCCTGGCTAGGACAGGCTTCGACGACGACCGTGGACCCGGCCGGATTGAACCTGCGCACCAACACCGTCTTTGAGACCGCAGGAACTGGATACCTTCGCCGCACCTCAAAGACGCTGCCCACAGCGACGAGCACGGGAACCTCAGCAGCCACTGCGGGAACCACGTTCTCCTACTACGGCGACCAGCAGACTATCGGCCAAGCATGGACCGTGACCACACCAATCTGCGGCGTACCAGCGAGCACTCCGCAGTTCGGCTTCCTGAAGAAGTCCACCGGTCCCACGCCAGCCGTCGGGTCAGCGATCGTCACCCAGTACGTGTATGACCTGATGGGGCGCGCGGTCGGCTCAAAACGCAGCGGCGATCCAGGGTGGACGTGCGCCACCTTGGACCTCCGAGGCCGCACAACCAGCACCAGTTACCCCGCCTACAGTGGCTCCCCAGCCCGGACCGCAACGTTCGCGTGGACAGGCGACAACACGGCCGCAGGCGATCCCCTCACCACCTGGGCTGAAGACCCAACCGGTCGCGTGACCACGAAGACCAACCTCCTCGGTCAAGCCGTCTCCTACACAGATGTGTGGGGCACCGTCACCACCGCCGATTACAACCTCCTCGGCCAAGCCCTGACAACGACCAGCACGCCCCCCGGCGGTATAGCGTCCGTGCAGACGGCCACCTACAATCTCGACGGCCAGGTCGTCTCCGAGTCCATCGACGGGCGGCCGATCGCGGCCGTCACGTATGCGCAAGGTCAGCTGGTTTCGGTGACCTATCCTGCGGGCACGGGAAATGCGGGCAACGGAACAAGCCTGACTGCGATCACTCGAGACGCTGCCGGCCGGGATACTGGCTTCTCGTGGGCGTTCCCCGGCCAGAACACGGTCTCGGACCAGGTCGTCCGGTCCCAGTCCGGGCGAATCCTCCAGGACATTCTCTCCGACGGGCCCGCAGCCTCCGCCTCGACATACAGCTATGACACGGCCGGGCGCCTGATCTCCGCCATCATTCCGCGACACCAGCTCAGCTACGGGTACGGACCATCCACTGGTTGCGGGACTGGGGCAGTTGCGGGCGCCGGGCTCAACGGGAACCGCAGCACGCTCACTGACAGTCTCGACGGCGGCACGGCGGCAGCAACGGCGTACTGCTACGACGCCGCGGACCGTCTCATCTCGACAGCTGTAACCAACCCGCAAGCGGATGCGGACCCGATCGCCGGCATGAACCTGACCGCCTCCGCTCTCGCCTACGACGCGCACGGGAACACCGTGACCCTGGCCGATCAAACCCTCGCCTACGACACGGTGGACCGTCATCGGTCCACAACGCTGGCTTCGGGAGCAAGCGTGTCGTACGTGCGTGACGTGGCTGACCGGATCGTCGCCCGCACCGAAACACCGGTCGGCGGTACCGCGTCTACGATCCGTTACGGATTCACCGGCAGCGGCGACAGTCCTGATCTGATCTTGGATTCGGCGAACGTGCTCAAGCAACGAACACTGTCGCTGCCCGGAGGGGCGAGTGTTCAGGTGCCGGCCGCGGGCGACCAGGTCTGGTCGTACCCCAACCTGCACGGTGACGTCACGGTGACGGCTGATCAGACTGGCACGCGCGTTGGCGCGCTCTTCAGCTATGACCCGTTCGGGCAACCGATCGACTCGGCAACCGGCCGGATCGGCACCGCCGTCGCAGACCAGGCCGTGCCCGACAATCAACCCGGGGCCGCGGACAACGCGTGGGTGGGCGGCGCACAAAAGCTCTACGAGCATCTCGGAAGCATCGCCACCATCGAAATG
>DHJB01000045.1:59453-62513 GCA_002404115.1 Microbacteriaceae bacterium UBA4731 | reverse complement strand
CCTGCTATCCATACGCCCTTCCGCCCGACCGGCTGCGACTCGTGGGCACCACGCAGCCGCCCGACCACGCGCCAGGCATGACGCAAGCCAACAGCAGACCAGAGCCCTGAAGTCCATCCTGAACACAATTTCGTCGATAAGTGGGTGGGTCGCTCTTGGATCCCACACTCTTGGTGCCGCAGCTTTTGCTCTCTGCGGGGCCGGACCCGCGAGCTGTGCCGTTGGGGCTGGGATCGCGGAGGTCTATGGAGCATTGGGCGACATCGCAGGTTGGACATCGGCAGGCACATACTGTTACGCAAACGGATTCGATTCCCGGTGTGTTGGCGGCATCGTATACGGTTTGGGGATCACCGCCTCTACAATGTTCGCCCCGCCTTTTGTTAACAATGGAGTAAACGCGGTGGCAGACTTCGTTTGGCAGATGGGTGGATGACGTCAATGCAGGAATTAATTCGAATTGAGCCGAAAGGGGCTACAGGGTGAACTTCGTGGGACTTCCAGTCGGGCTGGTCCTGATTGTTACTGGTGCCGTCGTGATTTGGTTGCGCAACCGGATTGCGCAAAATCTTCCTGCCGTCACTGCGAGGCCATCTTTCCGAAATTTTCCGCGAAAGAACTCTCCGAAATCGGTAGCTGCGGCCGGCTTCATATTCATCGTCCTGGGCCTAATACCGATCGCTTTCTACATCCACTCGATTTCATGAAACCGAGACATTCGTCAGCCTCAGAACAATGACGACGACGTCCGTCCGTCCGTACCTTTCTCGAGTCGAATTGGAGCGCTAAGGAAATTGTTATTTGGGAGTCGAAAATGCCCAAGGGAATGAGCAAATTAGACCGGCAGGTCGCGCATGTCGCTCGGATACTCCCCCTTGCCCTTGCATGGTTTGAAATTGCTTCCTCGATCGCAATGTTTTGCTGTGCACTTTGGCTGCTCTTTCAGGACGAGGGCGGAGGTCAGGGTGCAGGCTGGTTCCTGTTGGTGGTCACGGCGAGCTTGCTCGCATTGGCTCGTTACACATTTGGGCGGTACCGCCGGATCTAGATTGGGAAGCGTGGAAGCATTGCCACCTTCATCACCGGTTCGCCTGCCTCCGTCAGCATCTCGAAAGCGAAGATGGGCACGTCGTCTGGGGCGGGCGATGCGGCCGGGGCCGTGTGCTTCGTGGACGACGATGGGGCTGGCGCCGAAGAGCTTGCCAATTCCACAGCTGAGATGCTTGTACCAGTGCAGTCGTCGTACAGTCCGAAGTGGAGCTTGATGACGGTTTCCTGTTGCCGCCGGAGCCCGGAGGGGACCGACTGCGGGCATCATCGAGCCGCATCTCCGATCTCTGGCGAGTCGAAACGCTCTATCGCACGTCGTCTATGGACTTCTTCGGCATGTTAGCCAGCGTGACGTGCAGCCGTGTGAAACAGCTACGGCCTGCGGCATTCCCTCAAGATGCCGTCGTCATCCGGGATTCAATCGGAGAGGATCACGAGGTCAAACGGCCGGGTCTATGACGCTGGCTTTGGCTCCGACGATTCCCACGCTCTTCAGAAGCCCCGCCACTTGCAACGAGTCGAGGAACTCCCGAGGTCGCGCGGGACGAAGCGTCACCGAAGGACCAGGACCGGGCGCGAGCCAGCCGGTCTCCGCGTCAAGGGGCCGCACCACCACCAGTGGCACCGTCCCGCGGTAGAGCAGCCCGGACCCGATGGGGCTCCCGTCTTCGACGCTCTCAGCAGGTCAGCGTCGTCGTCCCAGGCGCGCTCCCAGGAGAAACTTCCGTCTGCGATCCCTGCGTCGATTAGGGCCGCCTGCATCTCGGCGGCGTACTGAGTGCAGAACTCCACCCGGGCCTGCAGGCGTTGCTCCAAGCTGAGCCGCGTGTGGTATTTCGGTCCGATCACCGCCTCGACTAGCCCTTCAAGCGTCTTGGCGACGACCAGCTGGTCGTCGAGTGCGAGCTCCGCCCAATACAGGCACGGCGGCACTGTTGCGCTCTGCTTGCGTACGCCGTGGCGCCGGCGGGCTTCGTCCCGTCCCGGTCGGGTGAGATCGCCCCACCCTTTGATGGCGTGACTCCGGCGCAGGGAGTTCAAAAAGCTCCGTTCATCCCCGGCATCCAAGGTGAAGGCGCCGTCAACAGGTGCGTAATCAGGCTGGCCGCTATGCACGCGCACCAGCGGAACTCCGCCAACCCACGGCTCCCCAGGGAACAGGTCCTTCTCCCCGGGCGCTGCGTTTATGACACGGCCGGGCGCCTGATCTCCGCCATCATTCCGTGACACCAGCTCAGCTACGGGTACGGACCATCCACTGGTTGCGGGACTGGGGCAGTTTCGGGTGCCGGACTCAACGGGAACCGCAGCACGCTCACGGACAGCCTCGACGGCGGTACGGCGGCAGCAACGGCATACTGCTACGACGCCGCGGACCGCCTTATCTCCACAGTCGTGACCAACCCCCAAGCGGGCGCAGACTCGATTGGCGGCACGAATCTAACCGCCGCCGCCCTCACCTACAATGCGCACGGGAACACCGCGATCCTGTCCGATCAAACCCTTGCCTACGACGCGGTGGACCGTCACCAGACCACAACGCTGTCGTCGGGGGCAGTCGTCTCGTACGTGCGGGACGTGACTGATCGGATCGTCGCCCGCACGGAAACCCAAGCCGGCGGAACCCCTGCCACGATTCACTACGGGTTCACGGGCAGCGGAAGCGCCCCCACCCTGATCCTGAGTGCGACGAACGCTCTCGTGCAACGCACGTTGTCATTGCCAGGCGGTGTGAGCGTGGAGATGCCAGTGACAGGGGACCAAATTTGGTCATATTCAGATCTTCACGGGGATGTTGTCGTCATCGCGAATCAAACCGGCACGCGGGTTGGTGCGATATTCACCTATGACCCGTTCGGGCAACCGATCGACTCGGCAACCGGCCGGATCGGCACCGCCGTCGCAGACCAGGCCGTGCCCGACAACCAACCCGGGGCCGCGGACAACGCCTGGGTAGGCGGCGCACAAAAGCTCTACGAGCACCTTGGAAGCATCGCCACCATCGAAATG
>DHJB01000045.1:54266-59273 GCA_002404115.1 Microbacteriaceae bacterium UBA4731 | reverse complement strand
CGTCGCGGCCCTCGGCCGGTTCCTCGAAGTCGACCCAGTAGAAGGCGGCAACGCCAACGACTACGTCTACCCCCTCGACCCAGTCAACAAATTCGACCTCACCGGCCTAATGACACCTGACGCCTACGAAGCAAGACTGGCCGCGGGCTACGCACCCAACCCAAGCCTGCTATCCATACGCCCTTCCGCGCCAGCCGTCAAGACCGGTGTGATCCATACGCCTCGAGCACGGTCAAAATCCGGCGGCGGCTGGAGTTCGGCAGATACCAGTAACCTCATGTCAGGAATAGGGTTGGCGCTCGGTATCGCCGCGATTTTCACACCTATTGGAGGCATTACACTCCTCGTTCTTGGACTATCCTGAGCCGCGTCGGCTGTTTCCGTCGGCATCGATTGCTCAACAGCTAAGACAGGCGCTGAATGGGGGGGCTGCGGTCTTGGCGCCGTCTCCTTGATGTTTGGCGTTGCTGGAGGGATCGCGAAACTCGGCGCTCTCAAGCGCGTCGGACAATGGGGTTTAGATGCGGCCGACCAAGGCCTCGGGGCTCTTGGAACTATGGGTAGTGGCGCCGGCGTGATTAACGGTGTCGGCACACGGTGGGCAGATAGGTGATCATGACAGGCGACAAACAGGGGTTCCGAACGCGGGTTGTCCTGCCCGGATGGACTGCGTGGCGATGGTCAAACCTGACCCTCGGCGCAGCGGCCGTGATTCTTCCCTTAGGAATCGCGCTTGGCCTCATGATCGTGATCACGCGCTCATGGGTTGAGAACCCGTATATCGCGTCTCTGATCGCCGCGAGTGGATTAGTCGTTGCTTTCGCACTGTTCGCGGGCCTGATGATGATCAAACGCGGGCACAAGGAGTTAGCTGCCGGGTACACGACGGGCAGCGGTGTCGATCTGCAATATGACGAGGTGGATGGCCCCACTGGCCTGGTGGTTCGCGAGTCGGGAGCGCCGGCGATCAGCTCGAAGGAGCGCCGGAATCGGGTTGCCGCGTATCTGGCGCAGCGCGCCGAGGGGGGAGGAGAAGAATGCTGAAGCGTAGTTCCTTGCGGTGGGGCTACCTTGCCCCCAAGGTCGCGATTGTTCTTGTGATCGTCTCGGTGACGGTGCCTCGGATTCTTGGCGGTGCGACGGGCGGCACGGCCGCGGGCCCGTGGATCGCTGTTCTGACTGGCGTGGCAATCGTTCTAGTTGTGATCGTGGCGTTGTTGGTTCGTCGGGCGACGAACGACAAGTTGAGATCTGTGCGGGTCGCCCTCGCGGCGACGCATCCGGGTGGCGCTTTCGTGGTGTTCAAGACTGAAACCGCGTCGGTTGATGTGAAGTCGTTGAAGCCTGATCTGGCCGGTTCTGGCTGGCGTCGGTACTCGCGGGGCATGATCGTGACCGTTGGTGAGGACTCATTCACGCTGTGGGAACGGCACGGGCGCGAAGCCGTGGCGGTGTTGTCTGTACCGTGGCCCTCTGTTCTCACCGTCGGGGTGGCGAGGGTAGGGGTGGCTGAGCTCTGGATCGATGCCATCGTGGTGCGGGTGGAGTCAGGCGCGATGAAAGTCGACCTGTTCCTGCCGCCGGAGAGCGGCAGCAGCGGCTTGTTTCGGCCGGCTGGTGAGGATGAACGAGCCGCCCAGCGTCACAGCGACCAGGACCACCCAGAAGCCCAACCAGATGCCGAGCATTTTCGGGTCGGGCGGAGTGAGGCCGCGCCGGGTGAAGCCGGCGTCGTTGCCCGTCATGGTCATCACGACGGCCTGCAGGCTCTGGTCCAGGCGCAGCGCACCGACACCGGTCCCGGCAGAGAGGTACGCAAGATGGACGACGAGGACCACGGCCAGGGCGCGTTCCGGCCAGCGCGGCCGAGTACTCGTCGCGTTCGTGAAGCGCTTCCAGCAGGAGGGCGCCGGATTCGGCGGACTCCCCCAGCGCCGTGGTCGCCACGACGAGCTGGTCGGTGTGGTCGATCATGCGCAGCCACCGCGGCGCGGACTCGTCGTTTCCGGAGTCGAAGAACACCAGACGGAAGTACCTGGCCGCAACCGAGTGGAGCGCGTCAAAGTCGTCCTGGGTGATCCGCGGCTTGGTCGCGAGCAGTTCCGGGTTTGAGCGCAGCACGTCGTATTTGTCGCCGGTCTGGTGGTGCACGTACCGGGCCAGGTCGGAGATCTGCGAGGACGGCGACAGCAGTTGGCCGGTGGCGGGGAGGAGGTCCTGCACGGTGGCGTCGTGGGGGCCTTTCTCGGTGCGCCAGCCGACGGTGCCGCGGGTGTCGTTGTTGTCCCAGGCCAGGACAAGGGCGCCGCCGTGCCGGGCGAACACGGCAGTGAGCATCGCCGTGGTGAGGGTTTTGCCGACCCCGCCCTTGCCGTTGACGATGGAGATCTTGCGGGGGCCTGGCCAGGACTGGCTGACGGCCTGCACGTGCCCGCGCCGCGCCAGTTCCGCTTCAGACGCCAGGATTTGCAGGACGGTGGTGCTCGCTAGTGTGCCCGTTCGGCAGCCACGAGCGCGCGCAGCGCCGGCGCGACCTCCTCCGCGTATCGCTGCACGGTAGCGGCGTCGTCGGTGGCGAGGATGTACCCGCTCATTCCGTGCTCCAGCGTCATCGCGGCGAGGTCGTCGACCCACCGGCCCGGCCGGCCGTGCAGCACACCCCCGCCGTTCGCGGCGAAGCTTCCGCCGATGTTGAGCAGCCGCCGCACCGAGCGCGGGTCACGCCCCGCGGCCGCGGCACCCTCGTCGATGCGGGCGTTCAGGCCGGCCAGCTCGGCCGGGCCGCCCGGGAGGAAGCCGAGGGACGCCACCCAGCCGTTGGCCGCCCGGCCGGTGAGCCGCAGCATCCTCGGTTTGTACGCGCCCAGCCACACGCCGATGTCGTGGGCCGGGGCCGGCCCGCGCTTGGCCCCGTCGACGGTGTACCAGGCACCCTGAACGTGCACGCCGCCGGGCCGGTCGACGGCCCACACCTCGCGGATGACGGCGATCGCCTCCTCGAGGGCGTCGACCGCCTGCCCAGGGGTGAGCCTGCGGCCGCCGGATGCCTCGATCGCGTCCCAGAACGCGCCGGCGCCGAGCGCCAGCTCGACCCTGCCGCCGCTCAGGATGTCGAGGCTGGCGGCACTCCTGGCGATGACGACCGGTTGGCGGAGCGGCAGGTTGAGCACGTTCGGGGCCAGGCGGATGCGCTCGGTCCGCGCGGCGACGAAGGAGAGCAGCGTCCACGCGTCGAGGAAGCGGGGTTGGTAGGGGTGGTCCTGGAAGGTGACGAGGTCGAGGCCCGACCGCTCGGCCAGCCCGGCCAGGTCGAGGACGGCGGCGGCGTTCCCGGCCGCGGGCGTGGTGAACGTTCCAAACAGCAGGTCATGACCGTAGTCCGTCATGCGCCCAGTATCCGCGCGGGGCGTCGCGCCCGCCAGTGCCGGCTCAGGCCAGGTGCGTGCGGAAGGCGCGGAGCGCGAGCGCGTCGTCCTCCCAGTTGCCGCCCTCGTGCCCGTTGTACGGCCAGACCGTGATCTCCTTGGGCCCCGCGTAGTTGTTGAACGCCCCGAAAACGGTCGACGGCGGACAGATCGAGTCCATCAGCGCCGCGGTGATCGTGAGCGGCGCGTTCGCCCGCTTCGCGAAGTTCACGCCGTCGAAGTAGGCGAGCGTGCCGTGCACCTGTTCGACGCGGTGGCGGTGGGTGGCGAGGTACTGGCCGAGTTCCTTGTATGGCAGCGCGTCGGTGATGACGGATGCCCGCGGGAAGTCGCAGAGGAACGGCACCCGCGCGACCACCGCGGCCAGATCGGGAACCAGGCCGGAGACGGCCAGCGCGATGCCTCCGCCCTGGCTGATGCCCACGACGCCGACCCGGCCGGGGTCGACCACGGCGAGGGTGCGGGCGGCGGCCACGGCGCGAACGGCATCCGTGAACACGCGGCGGTAGTAGTAGTTTGCGCGCGAGTCGAGACCGCGGGTGAGGAAGCCCGGCACCTGCGGGCCGCTGCCCGCCTCGTCGGCGGTGTCGCCCGTGCTGCCGTCCCAGCCCTGGCCGCGGGTGTCCATGTCGAAGTGCGCGAAGCCGGCGGATGCCCAGAGCAGGTTTTCGAACGCCTGCCCGCGGCCGCGGCCGTAGCCGTGGAACTGCACGATGGTCGGCAGCGGGCCTGCCGCCCCGGCCGGGATGCGCAACCAGGCCTTGACCTGCTGGCCGCCGAAACCGGGGAAGCTGACGTCGAAGACGTCGAGGGTGGCCAGTCCAGCGTCGACCGGGGTCACCGTGACGGTCAGTTCGTGGCTCCGGGCCTGCTCCAGGGTGGCGGCCCAGAACTCGTCGAAGTCGGCAGGGTCGGCCTGGGCGCTGCGGTAGGCGCGGAGCTCGGATTCCGGCAGGTCAATGAACATGGCAGCCAGCCTAGAACGATTCGGCGATGCCGTCAGGCCCGGTCGTCGCCGGGCGACATACGCCAGGCGACGACCGGGTCGCGCTTGTTAGCGAGCGGCCGAGAGTTCCTCGAGCACCACGGCGAGCTGCGCGACGAGCCAGTCGATGTCCTCGTCCGACACGACGATCGGCGGCGCGAGCCGGATCGTCGAACCGTGCGTGTCCTTGGCGAGGACGCCGCGCGCCAGGAGCGCCTCTGAAACGACGCGGCCGGGGGCGAGCTCTGGGTCGATGTCGATCCCTGCCCAGAGGCCGGCTCCGCGCACGGCGACGACGCCGTGACCGATCAGCTTCGTGAGTCCGGCGTGCAGGCGTTCGCCGCGCGAGCGGGCGAGCTCCTGGTACTCGCCGGTGGCGAGCAGGTTGACCACGGCGAGGCCGACAGCGGCCGCCAGCGGGTTGCCGCCGAAGGTCGAGCCGTGTTCGCCGGGCTTGAGCACGCCGAGGATGTCGGTGTTGCCGACGACCGCGGAGACCGGAACGATGCCGCCGCCGAGCGCCTTGCCGAGCAGGTACAGGTCGGGCACGACGCCGACCAGGTCGCAGGCGAAGATGGACCCGGTGCGGCCGAGGCC
>DHJB01000045.1:21299-54194 GCA_002404115.1 Microbacteriaceae bacterium UBA4731 | reverse complement strand
CTGGATCTCGTCGGCGATGAACAGCACGTTGTTGCGGGTCGTGATCTCGCGAACGGCCGGCAGGTAGTCGGCGGGCGGCACGACGATGCCGGCCTCACCCTGGATCGGCTCGAGCAGCACGGCGGCCGTGTTCTCGTCGATCGCAGCCTCGAGCACCGCGGCATCCCCGTAGGGGACGATGCGGAAGCCGGGCGTGAACGGACCGAAGTCCTTGCGCGCCAACTCGTCGTCGGAGAAGCTGATGATCGTGGTCGTGCGACCGTGGAAGTTGCCGGCGGCGACGATGATGTTGGCCTGGTCGGCGGCGACGCCCTTGATCCGGTAGGCCCAGGCGCGAGCGACCTTGACGGCCGACTCGACCGCCTCGGCTCCCGTGTTCATTGGCAGGACCATGTCCTTGCCGGCCAGCTGGGCCAGCGCGGTGACGAACGGGCCGAGCTGGTCGTTGTGGAACGCTCGGCTGGTGAGCGTGATACGTCCCAGCTGCGCGCGCGCGGCATCCAGCAGCACCGGGTTCGAGTGTCCGAAGTTCACCGCGGAGTACGCGGCCAGGCAGTCGAGGTAGCGGCGGCCGTCGATGTCGGTGACCCAGGCACCTTCACCGGATGCCACGACAACGGGCAGCGGGTGGTAGTTGTGGGCGGCGTGCTCGTTTTCGAGCGCGATGGCCTCGATCTGGCGAGGGGTGACCTCGCGGATCCGGGCGGCGTGGGTGGCTGGGCCGGTCATCGTTTCCTCGCTCATCGACGGAGTTCCAGGGTGCAGCACTTGACGCCACCGCCGCCGAGCAGGAGCTCGGACAGGTCGACCCCGATCGGGTTGTAGCCGCGGGCACGCAGTTCACGCTCGAAGTCCTTGGCGCGCGCCGCGATGACCACGTTGTAGCCGTCGGAGTAGGAGTTGAGGCCGAGGATGGCGGCGTCTTCCTCGGTCGCGAGGATGGCGTGAGGGTAGCGTTCGCGCAGGACGGCGAGGCTCGGCTCGTCGAACGCGCTCGGCAGGTAGGCGATGTTCGTGTCGTCGAGCACGGCGATGGCCGTGTCGAGGTGGTAGAAGTTCGGGTTGATCAGTTTGAGCGTGATGACCGGGCGGCCGTAGATCGCGGCGATCTCCTCGTGGCTGTTCGACGCGCTGCGGAAGCCGGTGCCGGCCAGGATCACGTCGCCGACGAGCAGGAAGTCACCCTCGCCCTCGTTGATCTCCGCCGGCTCGCGCACGTCGAAGCCGTTCGCGCGGAACCAGTCCATGTACGCCGGCCCTTCCGGCTGGCGCTGCGGGTAGGTGAAGTTCGCGCCGTAGACGATGTTGTCGATGACGAAGCCGCCGTTGGCCGCGTAGACCATGTCGGGCAGGCCGTCGATCGGGTCGATCAGGTGCACGTCGAAGCCGAGGCCGATGTAGGTGTCGTACAGCGTCTGCCACTGCTTGACCGCGAGCGCCGTGTCGGTCGGCAGGGCCGGGTCCATCCACGGGTTGATCCGGTACACAACGGTGAAAAACTCCGGCTTGCACATGAGAACGGTGCGCTTGATCGGCGTGCGCACGGGCACGGCGGGCGAGACCATTTCTTCGAGGTTGGTCGACATGAGAACTCCTTCATCTGCGCTCCGGCCGGTTCGGCCTGTCGGAGCGTGGGGTGGATGGCGGACGAGGTCGCTCGGAAGAGCCCGGCGCGGCCTGTTCGACCGTGCGCGGGACGCCACTTCCAGTGTCACACAGCATGAATCGACGTTTCACGCTTAATCGCGCATGTAATCCGCGTGAATTCCCGTCAGCGCGCAGGATTTATCCGGATACCGCGGTGGACGTCAGCGGCGCAGTTCCTGCGTGACGCACTTGACGCCGCCGCCGCCCTTGAGCAGCTCCGAGAGGTCGACCGGGACCGGCACGTAGCCGGCCCTGGCGAGCGCGGCGATGTACTCGGGGGCATCCTTCGTCACGACCACGTTTCGACCGTCGGACACCGAGTTCAACGCGAGGATCGCGGCCTCGGCCTCCGACACCAGGATCGAGTCGGGGAACCGTTCGGCGAGCAGCGCCTGCCCGGCCTCGTCGGCGCCGCGTCGGTCGGCTGGTCGGGGTGCATGAAGGGGTTGATCGCATAGTTGACCGTGAAATACTCCGGGCGGCACATGAGAAAACTGCGCTTCGTGCCGGTGCGCGCGCGGGCACAGAAATGGTCGTGTCCAGCAGCGAATGCGCCACCGGTTCCCCCTCACGTTGTAGGGCTCAGTTTTCCACGCAGGTATCCAGTGATTTCCGCTTTCGAGCGCGTAATTGCTGCGTAATCATGGTCGACGGCGCAACAATTTCGCCTAGACTCGCAGAATGGACAACCTCGACCGCAGCATCCTCGACCTTCTTCGCCAGAACGCCCGCACCGGGTATGGCGACATCGGCTCGGTCGTGGGGTTGTCGGCATCGGCCGTCAAACGCCGAGTCGACCGACTGGTCGCAGACGGCGTGATCCGGGGCTTTACGATCCAGGTGGACCCGACCATCGACGGCATGAGCACGGAGGCGTACGTCGAGTTGTTCTGTCGCGGAACCGTCGCGCCGGAGGAGTTGCTGCGCATCCTGTCCGGGGTCCCTGAGGTCGTGGATGCCGGCACGGTCACCGGCAGCGCCGACGCGATGGTGCACATTCGGGCCCGGGACATTCCAGGCCTGGAGGCCGCGCTGGAGAAGGTGCGCCTGGCGCCGAACGTGGACCACACCCGCAGCGCGATCGTGCTCTCCCGGCTGATCCATCGCAACGCCGAGTAGTCCCGCTCGGCGCGCACGCCCAGTCAGCCGCGGGCTGGAAGGGGTTTCTGCTGCACGGGGGCGAGCAGGTGCACGAGGGCGACCGCCGCGATCGACCCGGCGCAGAGGATGCCGGCCAGCACGACGATCTGGAACCGCCCGGCCTCCAGCGGTGACGCCCCGCCGAAGATGGCGCCGACGAACGCCCCAGGCAGAGTGACCAGCCCGGTGGTCCTGGTCTGGTCGGTCGACGGGATCATTGCGAAGTGGATGGCGCGCCTGGCCAGCTCGCGCGTGGACTGCCGCGGGGTCGCGCCGAGAGCGAGCCAGCCCTCCACTTCGTCCCAGTGTTCGCCGACGGCCTCACTGAAGCGTTTACCGGAGAGGGTGGCGATGGACATGGCGTTGCCGATGATGATGCCGCCAAAGGACAGCACGTACCGCGGCGAGAAGTCGATCGCCCCGGAGGCGAACACGATGACGAGGGTCACCGCGATGCCCAGGCCCATGGCCCCGGCGACCCAGGCCAGGTGCCGGCGGCTGGCTCCGATGCGCCCGGTGACCGTTCCGACGGCCGCGGCGAACATCACGACGAGGCCGACACCGACCCAGAGCGGGTCGGCGATGATGCCGCTGAGGATCAGGCTGATCGCGGCGAGTTGCAGCGTGCCGCGCAGCACCGCGGCGGCGGGCGCGAACGGCCGCGGCGACCGGTAGCCCCGCAGCACGGTCGACGCCACGGCGACGAGGAGCGCGATCCCGATCAGGCTCGGCAGCAGTCCGGCCAGTTGCGCGGGGAGGTCTGCCGGCCAGGTCATCCTCCGAGACTACCCAGCGCCGGCCCGGCAGTTGCGTGGCGCACGCCGAGTTGGCACACTTGCGAGCACGCCAGCCCAGGGAGAGCAAGCCGTGCCACTGTCATTCCTCACGATCGATTCGACGTCGGCGACACCGCCGTTCGAGCAGCTGCGGAGGCAGATCATCGAGGCCGTTCGCTCGGGCGCCCTCGCCGCGGGCACCCGCCTCCCGCCGGTTCGCGCCCTGGCCACCGAGCTCGGGCTCGCGGCCAACACGATCGCGCGGGCCTACCGCGAACTCGAGCGGGACGAGGTGATCGAGACGCGCGGGCGCAACGGATCCTTCATTGCGGCCACCGGGGATCCGACCCACCGGCAGGCGCAACTCGCGGCGATCGCCTTCGCCGACCGGATCGCGCAGCTCGGCGTCGACCCGTCGGAGGCGCTCGCCCTCGCGGCATCCGCCCTCAGCCGCTGACGCGCAGCCGGCAGCCGTTATTCGCTACCCGCAACCCGGCAATCCCCGAGTGAGCAGAAACGGCTCCAACCCGGGATGGGTGGAGCCGTTTCTGCTCACTCGCGGGGAGGAGGGGGCTTAGATGACGCCGTCCGAGAGCGTGCTCGGGTTGCCGAAGCGGTGCGCGGTGATCGAGATCGCCTGTTCGCGCAGGAACGGCAGCACCTCGACGCGTCCGGCCTGGGTGACCGGGTGCGAGTAGACGGCGATGTCGGGGCTTCCCCCGAGCGCCCGCGCCAGGGCGGATGCGGCCTCGGTCGCGCCGGTGAGCGGGTCGCCGCCGATGAGGCGCACCCGGCTGGTTCGGATCCCGCCCCTGCTGGCGCGCTGCAGCCATTCCTCGTCGCTCTCGACCGTGACCGGCACCTCACGCTCGTTGAGGATGTTGCGCACGTCCGGCGGGATCGGCACGGAGCTGGACACCACGAAGCGGGACTTCGACAGCGTCGCTGCGGCGATCACCCGGAGGAGGTTTGACAGCGTGCCGTCCTCGGCCAGGCGGATGGTGACGGGCAGCGGCAGGTAGCGGAACACGTTCCGCTCGAGGCCGAGGCCGGAGACATCCTTCACCGCGTTGAACTCCTCGCGCCAGGCCAGCGCGTCGCTCAGCGCCGAGCGGCGCAGAACGTCGAAGTCGGCGTAGTCGAGCACGGCCTGTGACGCCTCGATGATGTCGGTGACCCGCTGCTCGAGGCCGCGCAGGTGCAGCGTCGAGCTGTTCTTGCCGGGGTCGGTCACCCAGCTGCCGAGGCCGTACAGGTAGTTCGGTCCGCCCGCCTTCGTTCCGGCGCCGACGGCAGAGCGCTTCCAGCCGCCGAACGGCTGGCGCTGCACGATGGCGCCGGTGATCCCGCGGTTGACGTAGAGGTTGCCGGCTTCGATCGTGTCGAGCCATTCGGCGAGCTCAGCGGCGTCGAGCGAGTGCAGGCCGGAGGTGAGACCGTAGTCGACGGCGTTCTGGAAGCGGATGGCTTCCTCCAGCGTCTTCGCGTGCATGACGCCGAGCACCGGGCCGAAGAACTCGGTGAGGTGGAAGTACGAGCCGGGGGCAACCCCGGTGCGGATGCCGGGCGACCAGAGCTGGCCGGAGTCGTCGAGCTTGTGCGGCTCGACCAGCCATTCCTCACCGGCACCGAGCGTCGTGAGGGCGTGCAGCAGCTTGCCGGATGCCGGCTCGATGATTGGGCCCATCTGGGTATTCGGGTCGGAGGTGCCGCCAACGCGCAGGGAGGTCGCGGCATCGACAAGCTGGCTGAGGAATCGCTCGGACTTCGCGACCGAGCCGACCAGGATGACGAGGCTCGCGGCCGAGCACTTCTGGCCGGCGTGCCCGAACGCGCTCTTGATCACGTCGATGGCGGCCAGGTCGAGGTCGGCGGACGGCGTGACGATGATCGCGTTCTTGCCGCTCGTCTCGGCCAGCAGGGGCAGGTCATTGCGGAAGGAGCGGAACAGCTGTGCGGTCTCATAGGCGCCGGTCAGGATGACGCGGTCGACCGCCGGGTGGGCGATCAGCTGCGTGCCGAGCTCGCGGTCGGCGAGGTCGACGAGGGCGAGCAGTTCGCGCGGCACGCCGGCCTCCCACAGCGCCTCAACCATGATCGCGCCGGTGCGCTGGGCGAGCTTGGCGGGCTTGATGATGACGCCGGAGCCCGCGGCGAGCGCCGACAGCACGGAGCCTGCCGGGATCGCGACCGGGAAGTTCCACGGCGGCGTGACCACGGTGAGCCTGGAGGGCATGTAGATGGCGCCCTGCACCTTGTCCAGGTCCTTGGCTCGCTCGGCGTAGTAGTGGGCGAAGTCGACGGCCTCGCTCACCTCGACGTCGGCCTGATCGATGGTCTTCCCGGCCTCGGCCGCCATGACCTCGATCAGGCGGTCGCGGTTCGCGGACAGCGCCAGGCCCGCGCGGTGCAGCACGGCGGCGCGCTCGGAGCCGGTCCTCTGGCCCCACTCGGTGCCGGTCTTCACGACCGTGTCGATGAGCTGGTCGAGCCTGCCGGCGTCGGCGATCCGCGCGGCGGCGATGGTGTCGATGCCGAGCTGCGAGCCCTCGACCCTGGCCAGGATGCGGCGGCCCCAGGCGCGGTTCGCCGGGAGCGACGGGTCGGTGTCCGGCTCGTTGTGGAAGCCGGTCTGCACGCCGACGGAGCCGCGGGTGAGGCCGAGCACGGCGGCGGTCAGGCCGGCGTCCTCCTCGGTTGCCGAGTCTGCCGCGGCATCCGTTCCGGCGGGGGTGGCTTCGAGCTGGCTGACGGCCGAGCGGTCCTGGATGCGGTTGGGCGTCGGGACGACGGTGTCGAGCGCCGCGAGCGAGGCGAGGAAGCGCTGCTTCTCCCGCTCGAACAGCTCCGGGGTTGTGGTCAGCTCGAACACGGCCGACATGAAGTTCTCCTGGCTCGCGTTCTCCTCGAGGCGGCGGATCAGGTAGCTGATGGCGACGTCGAACTCGGCCGGGTTCACGACGGGCGTGTAGAGGAGCAGGCGGCCGACGTCCTTCTTGACGGCCTCGGCCTGGCTGGTGGCCATGCCCAGCAGCATCTCGAAGTCGACGCGGTCAGAGACGCCGCGCTGCTTGGCGAGGAGGTGGGCGTAGGCGACGTCGAACAGGTTGTGGCCGGCGACGCCGATCTTGACGGCATCCGTGTTGCCTGGCGTGAACGCCCAGTTGAGCACGCGCTTGTAGTTCGTGTCGCTGTCCTGCTTGGTGGAGTAGGTGGCGAGCGGCCAGTCGTGCACGACGGAGTCGACGTGCTCCATGGCGAGGTTGGCGCCCTTGACGACGCGCACCTTGATGGGGGCTCCGCCGGCGGCGCGGCGGGCCTTGGCCCACTCGGTGAGCCCCTGCAGCGCGCCGAGCGCGTCGGGCAGGTAGGCCTGCAGCACGATGCCGGCCTCGAGGGTCAGCAGGTGCGGCTGGTCGAGGATGCGTTCGAACACCGCGATGGTGAGGTCGAGGTCGCGGTATTCCTCCATGTCCAGGTTGATGAACTTGGGCGTAGCGGATGACGCGGCCAGCTCGTAGAGCGGGGTGAGGCGCTCGAGGACGCGGGTGACGGCCTCGTCGAAGGACCACATCGACAGCTGGCTCGCGATGGACGACACCTTGATCGAGACGTAGTCGACGTCGTCGCGGGCGAGGAGCGCCCTGGTGCCCTCGAGGCGACGGTTCGCCTCCTTCTCACCGAGCACGGCCTCGCCGAGCAGGTTGATGTTGAGGCGGTTGCCCGACTCGCGCAGGTGCGCAATGGCGGGGCCGAGCTTTTCCGGCGTGGCGTCGACGACGAGGTGGCCGACCATCTCGCGCAGCACCTTGCGCGCCGCGGGGATGACCACCCAGGGCACGACCGGGCCGACGATCCCGCCGAGCCCGATGGCGCTGCGCATGTACCAGGGCAGGAACGCCGGGGCCTTTTTGGCAACCTTCTGCAGGTTGTAGCCGGCGACCATGAGGTCCTCCGGGCGCATGACGCCGTCCACGAAGCCGACCGTGAAGTCGAGGCCGTTCGGGTCCTTCAGCACACCGACCAGGCGCTCGGCCGACAGGTCGGCGGGGATCGTGGCGCTCTCGGCGAGCCACTTCTTCACGAGCGCCACGACCTCGTCGCTGAGGTCGTGCTGCAGGTTGGGGGTGATGGGGTTGGTCATGGTCACGAGGTTAGTCTTTCGTTCGCTGTGGCTCACTGTGTTCTTGCCGAGTTCGAATTCGACGGAGATTTTGGCCTGGCGGGGCCGAAACGGGGCCATACCGCGCTTTCTGCGCAAAATCTCCGTCGAATTCGAACGGCAGAGAGATCTGTACTTAAGTGTGCGCTCGCAGTTCGATTAGCAAAAGCGAATCTTTCTGACGGATATTGATTAGAATTACTGATGAATTGAGAGGGAGCAGATGCTGGATCTGAGGCGGCTGCGGCTGCTGCGTGAACTGAAGATCCGCGGCACCCTTGCCGGGGTGGCCGAGGCGCTCGCCTACAGCCCGTCCGCCGTGTCCCAGCAGCTCGCCCTGCTGGAGAAAGAGGCCGGGGTCGAGCTGCTGCAGAAGGTCGGCCGACGGGTGCGGCTCACGCCGCAGGCGGAGATCCTGGTCGAGCACACGACGCACCTGCTCGAACGGCTCGAGGCCGCAGAGGCCGACATGACCGCGTCGCTGACGACCGTGTCCGGCACGGTGCGCGTTGCCGTGTTCCAGTCGGCGGCGCACGCCGTGATCCCCAGGGCGTTGACGCTCCTGGCCAATGAGTTCCCCGAACTGCGGGTGGAGATCACCGAACGCGAGCCGGAGCTCGGGCTGTTCGAGGTCTCTGCCCGCGACTTCGACCTCGTGATCGCCGAGCAGTACCCCGGCCACACGCGCGCCCACTGGCCGGATCTCGACCGGCTCAACCTGGCCTCGGATGCGCTGCGGCTCGGCGTTCCACGCAAGAGAGCCGGCCGGGTCACGGCGACGACGCTCGAGGGCGCGGCCGCGCTCCCCTGGGTGATGGAACCGGAGGGGACCGCGTCCCGGCAGTGGGCGACGCAGCTCTGCCGCTCGGCGGGCTTCGAACCCGACGTTCGGTTCGAAACCGCCGACCTGATTGCGCACATCCGCCTGATCGAGACCGGGAATGCCGTCGGCATCCTGCCCGACCTGGTCTGGGCAGGCGAGAAACCGACGGTTCGCCTGCTCGAGTTGCCCGGCAGCCCGCTGCGCACCGTGTTCTCGGCCGCCCGGCGCTCGAGCGCCACCCGGCCGGGCGTGCTCGCGGTGCGGGATGCCCTCGCCCGCGCCGTGCGACCCTGACGCGGGTCGTTTCGCCGCGAACCCGCAGTTGTGCGCGTCATAACGCCGTTTTAGTGACCACAACTGCAGTTTCGCGGCGGGGAGGGTGGGGCGATTAGGCTCGAGCGCATGATTGAACCCACCCACGATGTTGTGATTGTCGGCGGCGGACACAATGGCCTGACCGCTGCCGCCTACCTGGCCCAGGCCGGCAAGAGCGTGCTCCTGCTCGAGCGCGACGACCACGTCGGTGGGGCGGCGATCTCGACAGAGGCCTTCCCCGGAGTCGACGCGCGCCTCTCGCGCTACTCCTACCTCGTGAGCCTCCTGCCCCAGCGCATCATCGACGACCTCGGCCTCTCGATCGGCCTCGCCCGGCGCCGCTACTCCTCCTACACGCCCAACCCGGCCGACACCACGGGCGGCCTTCTCGTCGACCTCGGCGACGACGCGGCGACCCGCGCCTCCTTCGAGCGCATCGGCACGGCCGGCGACTTCGACGCCTGGAACGCGTTCTACCGTGACACCGAACGGGTCGCGCAGGCCCTGTTCCCCACGGTGTGCGAGCCGCTGCCGACCCGCTCGGAGGCCCGCCGCCTGCTCGGCGATGATGCCCTCTGGGACGACCTGATCGAGAAGCCGCTCGGCACCGTCATCAGCGAACGCTTCCGGAACGACCTCGTACGGGGCGTCGTGGCCACCGACGGCCTGATCGGCACGTTCACGTCGACGGATGACGCCTCCCTCGACGCCAACCGCTGCTTCCTGTACCACGTCATCGGCAACGAAACCGGCGACTGGGACGTGCCCATCGGCGGCATGGGAGCGGTCTCCGGCGAGCTGGAATCCGCTGCCAGGGAAGCGGGGGCCGACATCGTCACGGGAGCGACCGTCACGTCGGTCACCCCGGAGGGCGAGGTGCGCTACCAGCAGGGCGGACGCGAACTCGTCGCCGCCGGCCGCCATGTGCTGGCCAACGTCGCTCCGTGGGTGCTGCGCGGGCTGCTCGGCGAGGCGGGCGCATCCGAGGCGGGCGCATCCGATGCCAGCGCGGCAACCGCGAAGCCCGAGGGCGCCCAGGTCAAGGTGAACCTCCTGCTCAGCCGCCTGCCGAGGCTCCGCGACGAGTCCGTCTCGCCCGAGGCGGCGTTCGGCGGCACGTTCCACATCAACGAGACGTACACCCAGCTCGAGGGCGCATACGAGCAGGCGGCCGGCGGCGTCATTCCCGACCTTCTTCCGTGCGAGATCTACTGCCACTCGCTCACGGACCCCACGATTCTTTCGCCGGAGCTCGTCGAGGCCGGCGTGCAGACGCTCACCGTGTTCGGCCTGCACGCGCCGAGTCGCTGGCTCACCGAGGAGAACAACGACGCCTGGCGCGAGCGGCTCCAGGTCTCCGTGCTGGCGTCGCTCAACTCGGTGCTCGCCGAACCGATCGAGGACCTGCTGCTGACGGATGCCGCCGGCAACCCCTGCGTCGAAACGAAGACCGCGCTCGACCTCGAGCACGCCCTCAACATGCCGAGCGGCAACATCTTCCACGGGGCGCTGTCCTGGCCCTTCCTCGAGGACGATGCCCCCCGGGACACCCCGGCCGAACGCTGGGGCGTGGCGACCGCGCATCCGCGCATCCTGATCTGCGGGGCCGGCGCGCGCCGCGGCGGCGGCGTCAGCGGCATCGGCGGGCACAATGCGGCTATGGCGGTCCTCGAGGACGCCTAGCCCGGGGCCGAAACTTTCTGAAACCAGGGCTGCGCCGGATGTACGCCGCTGCGCGGGTGGCGCGCGGCCCGCGCAGCGGCGCAATCCCCGCGTATCGCTCGCGCCCGGGGAGCGGGTCGGAAACGCGGGGAACGGGTGACGACAGCCTCTGGTATCCGGCCGGAAGAAGGCTTAGCCTGACAGGAAGCTCGTGTTCCACTCACTGCGGAGGTCGCCATGTCAGCCAAGCCAACCGGACGCCTTGCCCATCGCAAGGATGGCCTCTACCTCATGCTCGACCGGCTGTTCAATGCGCCCCTGGTGGATGTCTGGGCCAGCCTGACCCGGCCGGACGAACTCGAGACGTGGATCGGAACCTATACGGGCTCCCCCGCGACCGGCGCGGTCAAGTTCCGGATGACGGCGGAGGACGACGCGCCGTGGGAATACGTCAGCATCCTCGAGTGCAAAGCTCCGCACCGTTTCTCTGGCGACTTCGGCAAGGGCGATGACGCCTGGCGCATCCTGTTCCACCTCGTCGAGGGCGACGGGATGACGACCCTGACGTTCGGCCAGCGGCTCCGGAAGCCTGCGGAAGCGGCCACCGTCGGCCCCGGCTGGGACTACTACCTCGACCGCCTCGTCGCAGCTCGCAATGGCCAGCCGCTGCCGCAGCGGGAGCACTACTTCCCCGCGCACGCACAGTACTACAAGGAGCTCGTGGTCCCGGAGAAGTCTGCGTAAGAAGCCCGCCTGAGACATCGATCTGGCGCCGGCTACTGCCAGACGCTCGGCGCGGCCGCGCGCGTGGCCGGCATCGCGACATCCGTGCTCCACTCGAGCAGCCACTCGGGGACGGTGAGGTCGCCGGGGACCGCGCCGACGGCATCCACCAGTTCATCGATCCCGACGACTCCGCCGGTGCGCTTGAGGAAGCGCCCACGGATGAAGCCCTGCGCGTAGATCTCCGGGGTGCCGTCGGCGCCGGGCCGCACGAAACGCTGCTCGACGTACACGGCCTTCGCGTCGAAGCCGAGGATGCGCGACTCCACCGTGAACCTCTGCCCGAGGGTGAGGGATTTCCGGAAACTGATCGTCTCCGACACCACGACGGGGTACCAGCCCCTGGCGAGGAAGATCGCCCAGATGCCGGTGCGGTGCAGCAGGTCGAAGCGCGCGATGTCCATGATCGACAGGTACACGCCGTTGTTCATGTGGCGCAGGATGTCCTGGTCGGTCGGCAGGGTGATGAACCGCGTGCGGGCCACGTCGTAGTGGCCGAGGCGCGGGCCGAAGAGCGACAGGACGGTGTGGAGCAGGGTCCGGAGCAGCATGTGCATCCTGCGATATTAGCCACCGGCGCAGCGCGGGGCACACCGGTTGGAGGTGGCCACAGTTTCCGCCGCCCGCTTGCCCCGCCGGGTGCAGGGATTCGACAGGCGACCCGGGCCGGCCGGCTCGATTAGCATTCGACCATGGTTCCTCTGCCCACCCTGCTGACGTTCGCCCTGGCATCCATCGCGCTGATCGCGCTGCCCGGGCCCACTGTTTTGTTCGTGATCGGCCAATCCCTTGCCCTCGGGCGGGTCGGCGGGTTCCTGAGCGTGCTGGGGAATGCGCTCGGCATGGCGCCGGTGATCGTGGCCGTGGCGCTCGGCCTGGGCGCGATCGTCACCGAGTCGATCGTGATCTTCACGGTGGTCAAGTTCGTGGGCGCGGCGTACATCGTGTACCTCGGCGTGCAGGCCATCCGGCACCGGCGCACGGCGGCAACCGACGTTGGGGTGAGCATCCAGGCAAAGTCGAGGTGGCGGCTGCTCAGCGAAGGATTCTTCGTGGGGCTGAGCAACCCGAAGTCGATCGTGTTCTTCGTGGCGGTGCTGCCGCAGTTCGTCGACTACTCGCTGGGCGCTGTGCCCCTGCAGCTGGCGACGCTCGGCATGGAATTCCTGGTGCTCGCCCTGCTCGGCGACAGCATCTGGGCCCTCGCCGCCGGTTCGGCGCGCAACTGGTTCGCGAAGTCACCGAAGCGGATGGAGCACCTCTCCGCCACCGGCGGGGTCATGATGATCGGCCTCGGCGGCGTGCTCGCGGCGACCGGCGCCCGGTCGTAAGGGCTGTGCGGCCGCGGGCTTGGCGGCGGACTGTGGCTCAGCGGACCGCGATGGCGACGGCGGGCTGCGGCAGCGGGGTGACCTTGCGCACGAATTCGGCCAGGCGGCGGTAGACCTCTTGCGACTCGGGGTGCGTGGCATCCTGCTGCCAGGTGTGCCGGGCGTTCACCCGGTTGCGGCCGTAGATCAGGGTGTCGACGAGGATCGACCTGCTGCGCAGCGCCTCGATGAAGTTAAGGTTCGCCCCGTAGAAGTAATCGCGCTCGGAGGTGGTGAGGAAGACCGGCGGGAATCCGCTGTCGAGCCACTCGATCGGCGACATGTACCGGGCGGCGCTGCGCAGGTGGAGCCCGCGGCCGCGCTCGGGGAGCAGCATCCGGAGGAAGTTCAGGCTCAGCACGAACCCGCGCTCGAACATCACCGAGAAGTCGGCGATGCTGCAGTGCTGCACGAGTCCGCGCAGGTTCTGCCGCTCGACATGGGGGCGGATGCCGTAGTGATCGGCCAGTTCGGGATCGAATGCCGACGCGGCCAGCAGCGCGGCGATGTGGCCGCCGGCGGAGTCCCCGCCGAGCACAATCCGGGTCGGGTCGCCGCCGAAGTCGGCGATGTTGCGGGCCACCCAGTCGAGCACGGCGTTGCCGTCGTGCATCATGTGTTTCATCTGGAACCGCGTGGCCATCCGGTAGTTGGCGTTGACGACGATCATTCCTTCTGCGGCCTGGCTGGCGCAGTACTTCGTGAGCGGGGCCTTGTCGCCGGAGGTCCAGCCGCCGCCGTGAAAGTAGATGTAGACCGGGAGCGGTCGCTCCGCGTTGTGGGGCACCATGACGTCGAGCCGGTGGTCGCGGATGCCGTCACCCTCGTAGTCGACGTCGAAGGTGTAGTCGACGGTGTCGATCGGTTCGGCGTTGAACTTGTGCCGCTCGCCGGGCGCGAGGCGCACCATGAGAGCCCGCCACAGCCACACGGGGACTCGGGCGAGGGCGGTCGTTTTGTGACTGCGGGTCGTCGGTACGGTGCGGTTCATCGGGCGGAGCTGCGCTTCTGGATCACGTGCCGACTTTAGGTTTTGCATCACGTGCCGACTTTAGGTTTTGCGCCCGTGGTGGCGCTGGGAACGACCTTGGAACAGGCTGAGAGTCTCTCAGTTGTCTGTGTCGGCGTGCCTCGGCTTCGATCTCAGCGGGCCGCGGTTGCGCCGTCGTGCACACCGGGCGCCTGGAGCACCGCGCGCGCGAGCGTGTGCGTGTGCAGGGCCATGCCCAGCTCGGCCGGCGTCGCATCCGGCGCGACATCGAGCCTGGCGACATCCACCGCGTGCACGACGAACTGGTAGCGGTGCGAGCCGGTTCCGCGCGGCGGTGCGGCGCCGGTGTACGCCCGCTGCCCCGCATCGTTGGCCAGCGTGATCGCGCCGCGGGGCAGCAGCCTGCTGCCGGGCGAACCGGCGCCGGCATCCAGCGAGGTGACGGATGCCGGCAGGTTGAACACCGCCCAGTGCCAGAAACCGGAACCGCCCGGAGCATCCGGGTCATGGGTGGTCACGACGAAGCTCTGCGTCTGCGGCGGGAACCCCGACCAGGACAGCTGCGGGGACAGGTTGTCGCCCCCGGCGCCGCGGCCGTACTGCGCGGCGCCGAGCGGGGCGCCGTCGGTCATGTCGGCGCTGGTCAGCCTGAACTGCGGCACTGTCGTCGTCATGCCCGCAGCCTAGGCCCGCCTCGCCGTTTCGCGAAGGGCCTCAGGTCCCAACCCGTGTTCCGCGAGTGAGGTGCAGGGATTGGGGAGGGAGCGAACGTAAAATGAGGTGGTGGCCATCCCGAAGATCCTCTTGTACTACGTCTTCACGCCGCTGGCCGACCCCGAGGCCGTGCGCCTCTGGCAGCGTGACCTGTGCGAATCGCTCGGCGTGCGCGGGCGCATCCTCATTTCCCGGGACGGCCTCAATGGCACTGTCGGCGGCGACCTGAAGGCCCTCAAGCGCTACGTGCGCAAGACCCGCGACTACGCGCCGTTCAAGCACATCGACTTCAAGTGGAGTGAGGGCACCGGGCTCGACGAGAACGGCCGGAGCCTCGACTTCCCGCGGCTTGTCGTGAAGGTGCGCGACGAGATCGTGAGCTTCGGCGCGCCCGGCGAGCTGCGGGTGGATGCCGCGGGCGTGGTCGGCGGCGGCACGAAGCTGGCGCCGGCAGAGCTGCACCAGCTCGTGGCCGAACGCGGCGACGACGTCGTGTTCTTCGACGGGCGCAACGCCTTCGAGGCCGAGATCGGCCGCTTCACGAACGCGGTGGTTCCGGATGTCGCCAACACCCGCGAGTTCGTGGCCGAGCTCGACAGCGGCAAATACGACCACCTCAAGGACAAACCCGTCGTCACCTACTGCACCGGCGGCATCCGCTGCGAGGTGCTCAGCGGCCTGATGAAGGAACGCGGCTTCGGCGAGGTGTACCAGCTCGACGGCGGCATCGTGCGCTACGGCGAGACGTTCGGCGACGACGGCCTCTGGGACGGTTCGCTTTACGTATTCGACCAGCGGATGTCCGTGGACTTCAGCGACCACACGAAGGTGATCGGCCACTGCAGCGTCTGCGGCGAGCCCACCAGCAACATGCTCAACTGCCGCGACCTGTCCTGTCGGGAGCAGCTCGTCGTCTGCCCGGGCTGCGTGGCGCTCGAGGCGCCGGCCTGCGCGGCGCACGCGGGCACGCCCGTCTGAGAGTCGCCCGCCCATCGCGCACCGCGCCACTCCTCGCGCCCACTCCTCGCCCCCACCTCACGCCCACTCCTCGCCCCCACCTCACGCCCCGCCGAGCTGCGGACACAACACCTTCACACACCTTCGTTTTCGGGCGAAGGTGTTGTGTCCGCAACTCGACCCCGGGGCGACGGCGGCGGCTGTGGTTGGATTCTCTCGTGACCTATGACGTCGAGGCCGTTCGCGCCCGTTTCCCCTCCCTCGCCAGCGGGCTGGCCCATTTCGACGGCCCCGGTGGCACGCAGACGCCGCTCGAGGTCGGCAGGGCCATCGCGGAGACGCTCACCGGGCCGCTCTCCAACCGCGGACGGGCCAGCCTCCCCGAGCGGAACGCCGACGACGCGGTCACCGGCTTCCGCCAGGCGATGGCCGACCTGCTCGGCGCGGACCCGCGCGGCATCGTCCACGGGCGCAGCGCCACGCAGCTGACCTACGACTTTTCCCGGCACCTGTCGCGTGACTGGGGCGTCGGCGACGAGGTCGTCGTGACCCGGCTCGACCACGACTCCAACATCCGGCCCTGGCTGCAGGCCGCGGAGCGCGCCGGGGCGACCGCGCGCTGGGTGGACTTCGACCCGGAGACCGGGGAACTCACGGCCGACGCAGTCGCCGCCGTGCTCAGCGACCGCACCCGGCTGGTCGCGGTCACGGCCGCGTCGAACCTGATCGGCACGCGGCCGCCGCTCGCCGAGATCGCCCGGGTCGTTCATGCGGCCGGCGCCCTGCTCTACGTCGATGGCGTGCACGTCGCGGCGCACGCATCCGTGGACCTCGCGGCACTCGGCGCCGACTTCTTCACCTGCTCGCCCTACAAGTTCCTCGGACCGCACTGCGGGGTGCTCGCGGCCGCGCCAGCCCTGCTGGACAGCCTCCGTCCAGACAAGCTGCTGCCGTCAACCGACACGGTTCCGGAACGCTTCGAGTTCGGGACCCTCCCCTACGAGCTCATGGCGGGCGCGACGGCCGCCGTCGACGTGCTCGCCGGCCTCGGCGGGGCCGGCGACGAGGGCGCAACGAGGCGCGAGCGGCTCCTCGCCTCGTCCATAACCCTGGAGGCATATGAGGAAGAACTGCGCGGCCTGATCGAACGCGGCCTCGCCGGGATGCCCGGCGTGACGGTGCACTCACGCGCCGCCGTGCGCACGCCCACGCTGCTCGTGACCTTCGCCGGCCGGGATGCCGCCGACGCGTCCCGGCACCTGCTCGAGCGCGACATCCTCGCCCCGGCAGGCTCGTTCTACGCGCTCGAGGCCTCGCGCCACCTCGGGCTCGGCGACGCGGGCGGCCTGCGCATCGGCCTCGCTCCATACAACACCGTCGACGAGGTCGAACGCCTGTTGTTGGCCCTCGAGGAGTTCGCACGCGGCTGACCGCGGGGCTCTCGGCCGGCCTGACACGAGTGATTGACCGGCATCCGGGCATCCCTGGCAATAGGCTGTGACGAGCAACAGAGAGGACACGGATGCCAACGGGCGCTGTCATCGAGTTCAGCAACATCACCAAGACGTTTGGCCACGTCACGGCCGTGAGGAACCTGTCCTTCACGGTTGAGCCGGGGCGCGTCACCGGCTTCCTCGGGCCGAACGGCGCCGGCAAGACCACGAGCCTGCGGATGCTGCTCGGGCTCGTCGCTCCGACGACCGGAACGGCCACCTTCGACGGCATCCCGTACCGTGATCTGCCGCGGCCGATCGAGACCGTGGGCGCCGCCCTCGAGGCGGCGAGTTTCCACCCGGGCCGCACCGCGCACAACCACCTCGGCATCTACACGACCGCGGCCGGCCTGCCTTCCTCGCGCATCGACGAAGTGCTGCACAAGGTGGGGCTCAGCGCCTACGCCACGCAGCGCGTCGGCGGTTACTCCCTCGGCATGCGCCAGCGCCTCGGCCTCGCCTTCACCCTGCTCGGCGACCCCGGCGTGCTCGTGCTCGACGAGCCGATCAACGGCCTCGACCCGGAGGGCATCAAGTGGATTCGCGGTTTCCTCCGCGAGATGGCCGGGGAAGGACGCACCGTTTTGGTGAGCTCCCACCTGCTCTCCGAGGTGCAGCAAAGCGTGGACGACGTTGTGATCATCGCCAAGGGCGAACTCGTGCACCGCGGCCCGCTCTCGAGCCTGGATGCGCAGATCGCGCCGCTGGTCGTCGTCGACTCGCCCGACCGCGACGCCCTCGCGGCGGCGCTCACCGAGGCCGGCGTGGGCTTCTCGGCGGGGCGCACCGGCCTGCTTGCGGCGGCGCAGGACCCCGCCCCGATCGGCCACATTGCCTTCTCCGCCGGGGTCGAAGTCAGCGTGCTGCATCGACAGAAGTCGGGCATCGAGGACGCGTTCCTCGCGCTCGTGAACGGGGCCGACCCGAAGTGATCACCTTTATCCGCTCGGTCAGGGCCGAGTTCGCCAAGCTCCTCACCACCCGCATGTGGTGGGTCATCGCCCTCGTGCTGTTCGGTTACGTCGGGATGCTGGCCGGCGGCCTGTCGGCGCTGTTCGCGGGCATCCAGAGCGGAGCGATCAGCCCGAGCGCGGCCGCCGGCGGCGGCGCTGCGGCGATCGGCAGCATTCCGCCGCTCATCTACAGCTTCGCCTCGTCGGTCGGCTACGTGTTCCCCGTGCTGCTCGGCGCCCTCGCGACGACGGGCGAGTTCCGGCACCAGACGCTGACGCCGACGTTCCTCGCCACGCCCCGGCGCGCGGGCGTGCTCGGCGCGAAGACGGTCACCCTGTTCGTGGCCGGCGCGGCGTTCGGGGTGATCGCGCTGCTGGCATCCGTCGGCATCGGTGCCCTCGTGATCGGGGCGTTCGGCGTCGACCCGCTGCTCGGCGACAGCAACACCTGGACGCTCGTGGGCAGAACGATCCTGGCCATGGCCCTCTGGGCGACGGTTGGCGTTGGGCTCGGCGCGCTCGTGCCCAGCCAGGTTGCGTCGATCGTGATTGTGCTCGCCTTCACCCAGTTCGTCGAACCGCTGCTGCGCCTCGCGTCGTCGTTCATCGATTGGACCGCTGAGATCGCGAAGTTCCTGCCGGGCGCCGCCTCCGACGCCCTGGTCGGCGCGAGCATCTTCACCCAGACCAATCCCCTCGCCCCGGCCGCGGCGGCCCTCAACTGGTGGCAGGGCGGCCTGGTGCTGCTGGCCTACGCGGCCGCGGTCACCATCGGAGGCTACTTCGTCAGCTGGAAGCGCGACGTCACCTAGCGCGCGGCTTCTTCACACGGATGCCGCCGCCGTTGGCTTGCGGAGATGACACCTTCATTTCGAAAATGAGGGTGGTCTTTCCGCAAGTCAACGGGAGCCTCTACTTCGGCGACCAGGCGGACGCCGGCGGGGCGCTCGTGCTGTTCACGACGGGCTCGATGGTCCTCGCCGCGACGGTGCTCCTCACCACCGGACGCCGTTACCTGCGGGCCGCGCTCGTGCAAGGCACCCTGCCGCTGATCGGGTTCCTGCTGTTCCTCTTCGCGTAACCGCCGCCACCCTGCCGCGAGAACGCAGTCGTGGTCACCTCAGGGCACGTCAAGCGCGCACAACTGCAGTTTCGCGGTGAGTGCGGGGAGAGCGCTTAGGACTTGAGCTTGAGCGACGCGATCAGGTCGGCGGCGTGCTTCGTGGTGAGTACGACGCGCGAGAACTCCTCGTCGACGAGGTCGATCACCACGGCCTGCCGCTTGCCCTTGATCGCGAGGAAGTCGGTGCCGCCGTGAAACTTCCAGCTGCCCACCGCGAGGACCAGGGGCACCTCGAGGCCGGGGGCCCGGATGCCGCGGACCCAGATCCAGGGGTCGTCCGTGATGGCCACCGAACGGATGTTGTCCCGCTGCACGATGATGTCATCGCGGCGCAGGGCGAGGGTCCGCTCCGCGGGCGTGAGGTGGATCTCAAGCCGGTCTGGGTGCACGCGCAAGGAAGACATCCCCCTAGTCTGCCTGCTCCCGGACTTCTTCGCTCGCCGGACCGCGGCAAACGGCACGATGTCACCCGGATTCGGTGAATCACGCCGCGGCGGTCCCCGAGGTGGTCGCCGGAGCGGTCGCCGCGGCCGCCGCCTTCGCGGCTGCGGGGAGCGCGGCGAGGATGCGCCCGATCGCCGCGTCGTCGTGCGTCGCCGAGACGAACCAGGCCTCGAACACCGACGGCGGCAGGGACACTCCGGCGTCGAGCATCGAGTGGAAGAAGGGGGCGTAGCGGAACGCCTCCTGGCGCTGCACCTCCGCGTAGGTGCGGGGGGCACGGCCGGCGGCCTCCTCACCGAAGACGAAGCTGAACAGGTTGCCGGCGCGCTGCACGCGGTGGGCGACCCCTTCGTGGGTGAGGGCAGCCGACACGGCCGCAGAGATGGTCGCGGATGCCGCGTCGAGGCGTTCGTAGACGGACGCATCCGCCGCCCGCAGCGTGGCGATGCCCGCGGCGACGGCGACCGGGTTCCCGGACAGGGTGCCCGCCTGGTAGACGGGGCCGGTCGGCGCGAGGAAGTCCATCACCTCCGCGCGGCCGCCGAGGGCCGCGACCGGGAGGCCGCCGCCGATGACCTTGCCGAAGGTGAACAGGTCCGGCGCGTACCAGCCCTCGTCTCCTTCGGAGAGGCCGGCGGTTTCCAGCCCCCAGTAGCCGGCCGGGCCGACCCGGAAACCGGTCAGCACCTCGTCGAGGATGAGCAGGGCGCCTTCGGCATGCACGAGCCTGGCGAGACCGGCGTTGAAGCCGGGGTCAGGCGCGACGACGCCCATGTTGGCCGCTGCGGCCTCCGTGATCACGGCGGCGATGCGGTCGGGGTGGGCCTCGAAGGCCGCGCGAACGGCGCCGAGGTCGTTGTACGGGAGCACGAGCGTCTGCGCCGCGGTCGCCGCGGTGACGCCGGCCGAGCCGGGCAGGGCGAGTGTGGCCAGGCCGGAGCCGGCCTCGGCGAGCAGCCCGTCGGAGTGCCCGTGGTAGTGACCGGCGAACTTGATCAGCAGGTCGCGACCGGTGAAACCGCGGGCCAGGCGGATGGCCGTCATCGTGGCCTCGGTGCCGGTCGACACCAGGCGCAGCTTCTCGACCGCGCTGACCCGGCCCTTGACGAGCTCGGCCAGTTCGGTTTCGGCCGGCGTGGATGCGCCGAAGGACAGGCCGCGGGCCGCGGCATCCTGCACCGCCGTGACGACGCCCGGATGCGCGTGGCCGAGGATCGCCGGACCCCACGAGCAGACGAGGTCGACGTACTCGCGCCCGTCGGAGTCGGTGACGTACGGCCCCGTGGCCGACACGAGGAACAGCGGGGTTCCGCCGACGGAGCGGAAGGCGCGCACGGGCGAGTTCACGCCGCCGGGGATGGAGCGCTGGGCGCGGGCGAACAGGTCGTCGTTGTGGGTCATCATCGGGCGGTCCTCTCGTTCAGCCAGGTGGCCAGCTCGACGGCCCAGTAGGTGAGCACGGCGTCGGCCCCGGCGCGGCGGATGCTGAGCACCGACTCTTCGATCGCACGCTGGCGGTCGATCCAGCCGTTCGCGGCGGCGGCCTCGATCATCGCGTATTCGCCGGAGACCTGATATGCCCAAACGGGAATACTGCTCATCGCGGCGACCTCGGCGAGCACGTCGAGGTAGCCGCCGGCGGGCTTGACCATGACGATGTCGGCGCCCTCGTCGATGTCGAGCTGGGCCTCGCGCACGCCCTCGCGGCGGTTGGCCGGGTTCAGCTGGTAGCTGCGGCGGTCGCCCTCAAGCGTCGACTCCACGGCGTCGCGGAACGGTCCGTAGAACGCCGAGGCGTACTTGGCCGAATAGGCCATGATCGTGGTGTCGGCGAAGCCGGCGGTGTCGAGTGCGTCCCGCACGGCGGCGACCTGGCCGTCCATCATCCCGCTCAGTCCGAGCATCTGCGAGCCGGCGGCGGCCTGGGCGAGCGCCATGTCGCGGTACCGCTCGAGCGTGGCGTCGTTGTCGACGCGGCCGTCGGGGGTGAGCAAGCCGCAGTGGCCGTGGTCGGTGAATTCGTCGAGGCAGAGGTCGGTCTGCACGACGAGCGCGTCGCCCACCTCGTCGACGAGCGCGCGGGTGGCGAGGTTGAGGATGCCGGCCGGGTCGGCCGCGCCGGAGCCGACGGCGTCCCGCACCAGCGGAACACCGAACAGCATGACGCCGCCGATGCCGGCGGCCGCGGCCTCGGTGACCGCGCGCCGGGCGCTGTCCATGCTGTGCTGCACGACGCCGGGCATCGACCGGATCGGCTGCTGCTCGGTGAGGCCCTCGCGCACGAAAAGCGGGAGGACGAGGTCGGCGGGGTGGAGGCGGGTTTCGCTGGCCAGGCGTCGGAGCGCGTTCGAGGTGCGCAGTCGTCGCGGGCGAATGACGGGTGTGATCACCCGTTAACCCTACGTCTCGATCCCTGCGTCGCGATCCTGCGCGGCCACGACGCGCTCACGCGCCGGCCAGTCCAGGCTGCTGCTGGGTGATGCAGTGGATGCCGCCGCCGCGCTCGAACAGTGGCCGCGCGTCGACGCTCACCACGCGGCGCCCTGGATAGGCGTCGGCGAGGAGTGCGGCTGCGGCCTCGTCCCGCTCGTCGCCGAAGGCGCAGGCGATGACCCCGCCGTTGACGAGCAAGTGGTTGATGTAGCTGTAGTCCACCCAGCCGCCGGCGTCGCGGAGCGTGGTCGGCGCCGGCACGTCGATGACCTCGAGAGTGCGCCCGGCGGCATCCGTCGCTTCGGCCAGGCGCGCGCGGATGTCGCGGGTCACGGCGAAGTCGGGATGCCGTTCGTCGAGCTGGGCGTGCAGCAGCACTCGGCCGGGCGCCGCGAACGTGGCCACGATGTCGACGTGGCCGCGGGTTCCGTAGGCCTCGGAGTCGCGGGTCAGGCCGCGCGGCAGCCAGATCGGCGTGCTCGCCCCGATCGTGCGGGCGAGCTCGGCCTCGACGTCGGCGCGGCCGAGGCCCGGGTTGCGGCCGGGGTCCAGCTGCACGGTGTCGGTGAGCAGCACGGTGCCCTCGCCGTCGACGTGGATGCCACCGCCCTCGTTGACGAGCGTCGAGGGGATGAGCTCGGCGCCGGCCAGCCCGGCGATGATCGGGGCCAGCAGTGCGTCGTTGTCCCAGCTCGCCCACTCCTGGCCACCCCAGCCGTTGAACACCCAGTCGACCGCTCCGAGCCGCTGCCCCGAGGCAGCCTGAGGGTCGTCCCGCACGACGAATGTCGGGCCGCTGTCGCGCGCCCACGCGTCGTCGAGGTCCGCGACGTGCAGGGTGATCTCGCCGGAGAGGTAACGCGGTGCGATCCGGGCGGCCCGCGGGTCGACCATCACGCTCACCGGCTCGAACTCGGCGACAGCATTGGCGACGGCCGCCCAGGTGCGGCGGGCCTCCTCCGCGGATGCCGGGTCGGATCCGAGCGTGTAGCCGGTCGTCGGCCAGGCCAGCCACGTGCGCTCGTGAGGGGCACCCTCCGCCGGCATCCGCCAGCCGGTCACGCCGGGTACCTGGCGTCGAACGGCCGGGCAGGGTCGACGGGCGCGGTGAGTGCGGCGTAGGTGTCTGGGCGGCGCGTCGCCAGGAACGGGAACAGGGTCAGCCAGTCATCGCGCTGGGCTAGGTCGAGGGCGACAACGAGCACGGCCTCCTCGTCGCGCGGCGCCTGCGCAAGCACACGTCCGTAGGGGTCTGACACGAACGACGACCCGTAGAACGTGTTGCCCGGGGTGCCGTCGGGTTTCGTCTCGGTGCCGATCCGGTTCGCCACGACCATGAACAGGCTGTTGGCGATGCCGTTGCCGACGATCACCTGCTGCCAGAGCGGCTGCGTGTCGAAGCCGGGGTGGTCGGGCTCCGAGCCGATCGCCGTCGGGTAGACGAGCAGGTTCGCACCACCCAGCGAATAGGCGCGGGCGAGTTCGGGGAACCACTGGTCCCAGCAGGTCGGCAGGCCGATGCGGGCCCCGGTGAGGCCGTCGATGTCGTAGACGGGGTAGGGGCCGGCCGCGTCGCCGCCGTCGGCCGGGCCTGGCCGGAAGTACCGGTCCTCGTAGTAGCCGGCCGTGACCGGGATGTGCAGCTTGTGGGTGCGGGCCACCACCTCGCCCGCCGGCGACACGATGATCGCCGTGTTGAGGCCGAGCCCGTCGCCGGCCGGCGACTTCTCGAAGAGCGAGGTGTGCACGAAGACGCCGTGGCGGCGCGAGGCCGCAGCCGCGAAGGCGAGCGTCGGCCCGGTGGCCAGGTCTTCGGCGAGGGCGTCGCCGGCTCCGCCCGGGACCGTGTCGGCCGGGTAGCGGCTCAGGGTGATTTCCGGCGTCACGACCAGGCGGGCGCCGGATGCCGCGGCCACGCCGACCGCCGCATCGAGCGCCTCTACAAGCTCCCGCGGGTCATCGCGCCAGGCGTGCTGCACGACGCCGACCACGAACGGGGCATCCTGTGCCGCTCCTGGCCGGGCCACGCGGGCCGGGGACGCGGGCGGAGTCAACGATGTGATCACCTTCATGGAGACCATTCTGCAGGCTCCAGCCGGTTTTCGCCCGGTCAGCGCCGGAGGGTCAGCGCGACTCGGCGGCGCGCACGAGGGCGTCGATCAGCGACTCGGCGCTGCGCTCGTCGGCAACCACGTCGACGCGCAGGCCGAAGGCCGCCGCATCCTTCGCGGTGCGCGGTCCGATGCAGGCGACGAGGGTGTGCTCGGGGATGGGCCCGAGCTGCTCCTGCACCTGCTGCGCGACGCTCCCGGAGGTGACGAGCAGCGCCTGCACCCGGCCGGCCGCGACATCCGCGACGACCTTCGGATCGACGGGGACGCCGACCGTGCGGTAGGCCACGACCGACTCGACGCTGTGGCCGATGCGGCGCAGCCCCTCCGAGAGCAGCGGCTTGGCGATTTCGGAGCGGAGCGTCAGCACACGCAGCGGGATGACGCCGTGGGTGGCCTCCTCCCACTCGGAGAGCAGGCCGCGCGCCGAGTTGTCCTCCGAGGGCACGATGTCGACGCGGTAGCCGGCCGCGATCAGCGCGGTCGCCGTGGTCTCGCCGACCGCTGCGATGCGCGTGCCGGGTGCCACGACCGCGCGGTGCGAGGTCAGCACATCGACGGTCGTCGCGCTCGTGACGGTCATCCAGTCGAATTCGCCGGCGGCGAGGCGGGCGAGGGCCGCCTCGAGCGCGGGCGAGTCGTCGGTCGGGGCGAAGTTGATCATGGGCGCCACGACGGGCAGCGCGCCCTTGGCGCGCAGGTTGGCGGCGACCTGGTCGCCCCACGGCCCGCCGCGCGGGACGAGCACTCGCCAGCCGGCGAGCGGCTTGGCCTGGGCGTGTTTGGCCGTCATCATGTTGCCTTCAATGGTGCGATTTCGGCCGCGCCGCCGGCCAGGAGCTCCCTGGCCGCGCGATCGGCCACGTCTTCGGCGGCCTCGACGAGGTGGCGGGCGGAGAAGGACTCCGGCGTCGCCGCGTGCGAGCTCGTGATCCGGCGGGTGCCGTCGGCGCTGTACACCGTGGCGGTAAGGAAGAGCAGCCCGTCGTCGATGACGGCCGTCGCGCCGATCGGCGCCGCGCAGCCGCCCTCGAGTCGGGCGAGAACGAGCCGTTCGGCCGTCGTCGTGGCCTGGCTCGTGCCGTGGTTGATGGCGGTGAGGGCCGTGGCGAGCGGGCGGTCGAGCTTCCCCTCGCGCACCTCGATGGCGAGGGCACCCTGGCCGGGCGCGGTCGGCCAGTCCGACAGTTCGAGGAACTCGGTCGCGACCTGGTCAAGGCGGCCGAGGCGGCCGAGGCCGGCGGCGGCGAGCACCACGGCGTCGAGGTCGCCCTCGGCGACGCGACCGAGGCGGGTGTCAACGTTGCCGCGGATGTCGACAATCACGAGGTCGGGCCGCAGCGAGCGCAGCTGCGCCACGCGGCGCGGCGAGCCGGTGCCGACCCTCGCACCCTCCGGCAGGGTGGCGAGGGTGAAGCCGTCGCGGGCGCAGAGCACGTCGCGGGCATCCGCCCGTTTCGGCGTCGCGCCGATCACGAGGCCGGGGTGCGCCCCGGTCGGCAGGTCCTTGAGCGAGTGCACGACGAGGTCGCAGTCGCCGGCGAGCAGGGCTTCGCGCAGCGCGCTGGCGAAAACGCCCGTGCCGCCGAGGCTCGACAGCGATTCGCGGGAGGTGTCGCCGTGGGTGGTCATCGAGATGATCTCGACCGGCGCGCCGACCAGCGCCGCGATGCGGTTCGCGACCGTCGTGGTCTGGGCCATGGCCAGGTCGCTGCCCCGGGTGCCGACCCGGATCACGGCGCTCACGGCGCCATCCCGGCGATGGCGGGCTTGAAGCCCAGGCGCACGTTCTCGCAGCAGCCGGGACGGCAGATGTCGTACCAGGGGCCGAGGTCGGTCATGGCGGGGCGTTCCTCCACGGGCGTCTCGTTGACGCGCTCGAGCACGAGGTCGATGAGCCCGCTCACGTAGGCCGGGTCGACCCCGGGGGTCGGCACACGCACCGAGAACAGCCCGAGTTCGGTCGCCGTCTCCGTTGCCTCGTTGTCGAGGTCCCACATGACTTCCATGTGGTCGCTCACGAAACCGAGCGGCACGATCACGACGGCACGGATGCCGCGCTCCGGCAGCAGCGCGATGGCGTCGTTGATGTCGGGCTCGAGCCACGGCATGCTGGGCGGCCCGCTGCGGGACTGGTAGACGAGCTGCCAGGGGGTGTCGACCGGTTCGGCCACGGAGGCGCCGGCCATCACCGCGCCGGCCACGGCCAGGTGCTGCGCCGCGTAGGCGCCTTCCGGCCCGAAGCCTCGCTCGGCGGGGCCGCTCTTCGCGGCATCCGTCGACGGGATCGAGTGGGTGGAGAACAGAACCTCGACCTCGGTGGCGAGGTTGATGCCGGGGATGGCGGCGGCGACATCTGCGAGTCCCTGGCGGACGCCCGTGATGAACGGGGTGACGAAACCGGGGTGGTCGAAGAACTGGCGCACCTTGTCGATGTGCACCTCACCCTCGTGGCCGGTCGCGGTCAGCGCCTCGGCGAGGTCCTCGCGGTACTGGCGGCAGCCGGAGTAGGAGCTGTACGCGCTGGTGACGATGGCGAGGAGACGGTTGCGGCCACCGAAGTGCGCCTCGGCGATGACGTCGCGCAGGTACGGGTCCCAGTTGCGGTTGCCCCAGAGCACGGGCAGGTCGATCCCGCGGCGCTCGAGTTCGGCCTCGAGGGCGGCCCTGAGCACGCGGTTCTGGTTGTTGATCGGGCTGATGCCGCCGAAGTGACGGTAGTGCGTGGCCACCTCTTCGAGGCGTTCCTCCGGGATGCCGCGGCCGCGCGTGACGTTGCGCAGGAACGGGATCACGTCTTCCTGGCCCTCAGGGCCACCGAATCCTGCGAGCAGGATGGCGTCGTACGTCGTCACTACTGCAGCACCTCGACGAGCTCGGCGGTCGAAATGCGGCGGCCCGTGTAGAACGGGACCTCTTCGCGGACATGGCGGCGCGCCTCGGTGTTGCGCAGTTCGCGCATGAGGTCGACCAGTTCGGTGAGCTCGTCCGACTCGATCGGCAGCAGCCATTCGTAGTCGCCGAGCGCGAAGGCGGAGACGGTGTTGGCGATCGCGCCGCGGAAGGCCGCGCCCTTGCGACCGTGGTCGGCGAGCATCTTGCTGCGCTCGGCCTCCGGCAGGAGGTACCACTCGTAGCTGCGCACGAACGGGTAGATGGTGAGCCAGCCCTTGGGCTCGACCCCGCGCAGGAAGCCGGGCACGTGGCTCTTGTTGAACTCGGCGTCGCGGTGCACGCCCATGGCATTCCAGGTGGGCAGCAGGCTCTTGAGCAGCCGGCTGCGGCGGAGCTCCCGGTTGGCCCACTGAAGGGTCTCGGCCTCCGGCGCGTGCGTCCAGATCATCACGTCGGCGTCGGCGCGGAGGCCGGAGACGTCGTAGAGCCCGCGCACGGTCACGCCCTCGGCTTCGACGAGCGCGATGACGTCGTCGAGTTCGTTCACGGCGTGCGGGACGTCGTGACCGTCAAGGTCGTCAGGGTTGCCCGGATCCTTCCGCAGCACCGCGAACAGGGTGAATCCCTGCGGCGAAGCCACGGGGGCGGCGCTCTCGGTGTGGGTGGGGGTGGCGGGCTGGGTGGTGTCTACTGCCTCTCCGGCAGCCGGGTGAGTCATAACTACTAGTCTCTACCGCTTTTCGGCTAGCACCAAAAGCAAAGCGCGGGTCAGCGCTTGAGTACGGCCTGAACTCCGAGCCAGACCGCCACACCGGCCGCTGCAGCGGCGCCGAGCGCGACGCCGACCAGTGCGGTCGGGTTGTCATCGCCGAGCCGGTGCAGGCCATGCACGATGCGCCGGATGGTGATCTTGATCTGCTTGGGCACATTGAGCTTGTACTCGATCGCGTCGAGCGTGCTCGCGAACTGCGCGCGCGCCAGCGCCGCCTCGGCGCGCAGCTCCGCCTTGGTGACGTGCTCCGTGCTCTTGTGTTCGATGCTCTTGATCTCGGTGCTCTTGTTTTCAGTGCTCATACTCACCAACCCCCTTCAATGCGTCGACATCGTGACGGAGGCTCTCGCCCAGGCCCTCCGGGTCGGGCGCCGCGCCGGCCTTCACCCGGTTCACCCCGAGGAGCACGAGGACCGCCGCAATCAGCAGCAGGGCGACCCCGACGATCAGCGTGGCCAGCCAGAGCGGGAGCACGAGCGCGAGCGCGATCACGGCGAGCGCGACGAGCACCCCGGTCGCGAAGAACGCGAAGACGCCGGCCGCGGCGAAGAGCCCGATGCCGAGGCCAATGTTCTTCGCCTTGCCGGCGATCTCGGCCTTGAATGCCGCCAGTTCGGCCCTCACCAGGTCGCTGATCTGGCCGGGCAGCTCGCCGATCAGCGCAAACAGGGAGCGCTTGCTCTTCGGATTGAATCCGTGCTCACTCACAGGTTCCCCTCCCCAGCACCGTCGGTGTTACTTCGTGGTCGTCTCGTCGTCCGCGGCGGACGCAGCCTCGGTCGACGCGGCTTCGCCGGGCGTGGCCGTCGTTGCGGACTTCGCCGCGGCCTTCGCGGCGGTCTTCGCGGCCTTGGACTCCGGGGCCGCCTTCGCGGCCGGCGCATTCGCGACCTTGGCGGCAGCCTGCGCGCGGGCTGCAGAGGGGTGCGGCGCGGATGCCGCGGCCTTCGCCCTGGCCTGCTTGGCCTGCACCGCGGAGAAGGCCTTCTTGCCGGCCTCGAAGAGCGCGGCCGGAGCGTCACCGACGGCGTCGAGAGCGAAGTCGCGCACCTCGGTCACGCGACGCTGGACGGGCTTGGCCTGCCAGAGTTCGCTCACGGCAGCCGCGATCTGGTCATAGCGCTTACGCCCGGCGCGAGCGCCGAGCACGTATCCGACCAGTCCACCCGTGATGAACATAAGTTTTCCCCGCATTATCACTCCACTCCTCGCGTTGCACGTGTCCCCCAGCGTATCGCCCTTGCCGACACCGGGGTTCGGTTAGATGCCGAGTGCCGCGTGGCTGGTGCGGGATGCCGCTCCGAGCGCATCCGGGATCACCGACGCGAGGCCCGTTCCGGCCAGCCACGCCCCGGTCACCTCGAGGCCAGGCGTGTCGGCGACCACGTCGCGCACGCCGACGACCCTGGCCTGCGCGCCGATGGTCGCGGGCGACAGGGTGTCGCCCCAGACCGTGCGGGCGAACCCGCGCACGGCGCCGACGGCGAGGTCGACGCCGAGCAGCGCGGACGCGTCCCGCAGGGCGAGGGCCTGGAGTTCGGCGTCGTCGAGACCTGCGGCCGGGTTCACTTCGCCGGCCCGGCCATAGGAGAGGCGGATGACGTGCCGCCCAGCTCCGGCGGCCTCGGCCACCCACTCCCACTTCGCGCTCACGTGGGTGAGCGCCTTCGCGGTGACGCCGGGCGTGCCGGCGGCGACGAGCACGCCCGTGCCGCGCGGGTGGGCGTCGAGGGCCGGGGCGTCGATCACGAGGGTGGCGAGTTCGACCGCGGTCGGCTCCGGCCAGTCCAGCCCGGCGAGCGCGGCGAACTCCACGCCCAGGGGGGCGAGGAGGCCCAGGGCCTGGGCGCCGGGGGTGGCGACGATCACGAAGCGGCCGTCGATGGTCTCGGCGTCAGGCGCGCCGGGGCCTGCGTCAGCGTTCGCGGGGGCCAGCGTGACCGTCCACACGCGCTCCTCGTCACTGCCGGCAACCGCGAGCGCGGCGACCGGAGTCTCGGTGCGGATCTCGACCCCGTAGTGCTCGAGGTCGGCGACGAGCGCGCCGACGAGCCGCGACATCCCGCCGCGCAGCCCGCCGATGGCCGAGCCGGCCGGCGCAGCGGTGCGCATCGCGGCGACGGCCCCGGAGAGCGAGCCGGCGGTCGTGAGCGCCCGGTTGAGTCCAGGGGCGACGACGTCGACCTCGAGGTCGGCGGCCCGCGCCGAGTAGACCCCGGTGGCGACGGGTTCGACGAGCCGTTCGAGCACGCGGCGTCCCATGCGCTTGAGCACGAGGTCGCCGAGGCTGTGCTCCCGGCCGATCTTCAGCACGGGCATCAGCCGGTCGAGGTAGGCGCGCCAGGCGCCGCCCCAGCCGATCACCCGGCGCACGTCGTCGGCCAGCGGGGACGCGGGGATGCCGAGCACCCCGGCCTTCGGCAGCGGCACGCTCACCGCACCGGACCCGTTCGCCGGCAGGTGTAACCAGGCTCCGGCGGGGTTGGGGGCGACGACCTCGTCGGCCAGGCCGAGCCCGGCCACGAACTCGGCGACCGCGTTGCGCCGCACCGCGAAGCTCTCCGCGCCGCTGTCGAGGGTCAGGCCGGCGACCTCGTGGGCGGCGACGGCCCCGCCGACGGCATCCGTCGCTTCGAGCACGGTGACGCTCAGGCCGACGTGCGCGCACGCGCGTGCCGCGACCAGGCCGGCCACTCCCCCGCCGATGACCAGGACGTCTCTCATGCGATCGCCTTCCGCTTGTGGGTTAGTGGTCGGTGGCGGCGCTGACCTCGTGCACGAGGTCAACCACCCGCGTGAGCACGTCGGGGTCGGTCTCCGGCGGAACGCCGTGGCCCAGGTTCAGCACGTGCGCCGGGGCCGTGCGGCCGCGCTCGAGCACGTCGCGAACGTGCGCCTCGAGCACCGGCCACGGGGCGGCCAGGAGGGCAGGGTCGACGTTGCCCTGCACGGGCACCAAACCGCCGAGGCGGCGGTTGGCTTCGTCCAACGGGATGCGGTAGTCGACGCCGACGACGTCCGCTCCGATCGCGTGCATCTCCTTGAGCAACTCGCCGGTGCCGACGCCGAAGTGCACGACGGGCACGTTGCGGCGGGTCTCCACCGGGTCGGCTGCCAAGTCGTCCTCACGCTCGAAGTAGGTGAGGTCGCGCACGTGGGCGATGGCCGCGGCCGAGGCAGGGGCGGCGTAGCGGGAGTAGTCGTCGAGCGAGAGCGCGCCGGCCCAGGAATCGAACAGCTGCGCGGCGCTGGCGCCGGCGAGCACCTGGGCGCGCAGGAACCGCCCGGTCACGTCGGCGGTCCAGGCCATCAGGGTGGCCCAGGCCTCCGGGTCGGAATGCATGAGGGTGCGCGCGTGGATGTGGTCCTTCGACGGGCCTCCCTCGACGAGGTAGGCGGCCAGCGTGAACGGGGCGCCGGCGAAACCGATCAGCGGGGTCGTGCCGAGCTCGGCGACCGTGCGGGCGACCGCCTCAGAGATGGGGGCGAGGGCGTCGTCGAGAACGGCCGGGTCGAGGGCGGTCAGCCTGGCGACATCCGCCGCCGTGCGCGTCGCCCTGCCAAGGACCGGGCCCTTGCCGGCCACGATCTCGACGTCGACGCCGACCAGCTTGAGGGGAACGACGATGTCGCTGAAGAAGATGCCGGCGTCGACGCCGTGCCGACGCACCGGCTGGAGGGTGATCTCGCTGGCCAGCGCCGGGTCGAGGCAGACGTCGAGCATGCGCGTGCCGACCCGCAGTTCGCGGTACTCCGGCAACGACCGGCCGGCCTGGCGCATGAACCAGACGGGGGTCACATCCGGCCGGGTGCCCTGGTAGGCCCTGATCAGGCGGGAGTCGGCGGTGAGGCCGGAGGCGAGGGGGTGGAGCGCGTCGAGGTTCACATCAAGATTCTGTCAAACATCCGCGCCGGCAACGATTCGCACCCTCGCCCGGGGCACGTAGAATCAGGAAGTGCTGATTTGTCTGTCCGCGAGTCACAAGAACTCCAGCTTCGATGTGCTGGAGAAATTGTCTGTCGGCGCAAGCGCGACCGCCGGCAACATGCTCGAGCGTCACGAGGCGCTGAGCGGCGCCGTCGTCGTGGCCACCTGCAACCGATTCGAGGCCTACCTCGACCTCGACCAGCCCTTCGGCGTTTCCCCACTTCCGGCCGTCTATGCGGCGATCGACGCGGTCAGCGCCAGCACGGGCGTTCCGGCTGACACCCTGCGCGACACTCTCGACCTCGTGCACGGCAACGGCGTCGCCGAGCACCTCTTCGCGGTGACGAGCGGCCTCGAATCCGTCGTCGTCGGCGAGGGCGAGATCGCCGGCCAGGTGCGCCGGTCGCTCGAGCAGGCCCGCCTGCACGGCACCACCAGCCCGGAACTGGAACGTCTCTTCCAGCGCGCCTCGCAGACCTCGCGCGGCGTCAAGAACCGCACCGGCATCGGCGCCGCCGGCCGTTCCCTCGTTCGGCTCGCCCTCGAGCTGGCCGAAAGCCGCGTGAGCGACTGGGCCGAAACCCGCGTTCTCCTCGTCGGCACCGGCCGCTACGCCGGCGCATCGCTCGCAGCCCTGCGCGAACTGGGCGCGGAGAACGTGCGCGTCTACTCCCCCTCCGGCCGAGGCCGCAAGTTCGCCTCGTCACACGGCATCGACGCGGTGACCGAGCTCGCCTTCGCGGAGGAAACCGCCCGGGCCGACCTCATCCTCACCTGCACGACCGTCGAGCACCACGTGCTCGACGCGGCCCTGCTCAGCAGCGGGCGCGCCCTGCTCGCCGGCGGCACGGCCCCGGTCGCGACGCTCCACCCGGCGGGCGCGGACGCCGCTGGCGAGGCCGCTGACGCCGCCGCCGCATCCGCTGTCGACGCCCCGCGCCAGCTGATCATCGACCTCGGGCTGCCCCGCAACGTCGACCCCGACGTCACCCAGGTGCTCGGCGTCGAACTGCTCGACCTCGAGACGATCCGCATCCACGCCCCGCTCGAGGAGCTTAACGCCACCAGCGAGGCCCGCCTTCTCGTCGGCAAGGCGGCACGCAAGTTCACGGCCGTCGCCGAGGAGCAGAGCCTCGCGCCGGCCGTCGTCGCGCTCCGCACGCACGTCTTCGACATCCTCGATGCCGAAATCGAGAGGGCACGCGCCCGCGGCGATTCGAGCGAGCAGACCGAGGCGGCGCTGCGCCACCTGGCCGGCGTGCTCCTGCACACCCCCATGGTTCGCTCCCGCGAGCTCGCCCGCGCCGGCGACCAGGAGGCGTACCTCGGCGGGCTCGACGCCCTGTTCGGAATCCAGGTCGAGCTTCCGGCGGCGAACGCCACGGATGCCGCCCCCGACGCCG
>DHJB01000045.1:16548-21190 GCA_002404115.1 Microbacteriaceae bacterium UBA4731 | reverse complement strand
CCGCGGCCTCGTGAGCGCTCCCGTCGGCCTGCAGACCCTCCCGTTCGACGCACACCCGATCCGAACGGAACGCCTGCTGCTCCGGCCACTGACCGAGGCCGACGCGGACGACATCTACGCGTACCAGTCCCTCCCCGAGGCCGTTCGCTACCTGCCGTGGCCGCTCCGGAACCGGGAAGAATCGCTCGAGCACACCCGCACTCGCGCGGGCTTCACCGGGCTGAAGGACGACAAGGACGCGCTCATCCTCGCCGCGGAGCTGGTGGGGCCAGATGGCGCCCGCGGGCCGGTGATCGGCGACCTGAGCGTCTTCCTCGAGAGCGGCGCGAACGCGCAGATCATGATCGGCTGGGTCTTCCATCCCGCCTGGCAGCGCAAGGGGTATGCGACCGAGGCCGGCCGCGCTCTGCTCCGGCTCGTGTTCGACGAGATCGGCGCGCACCGCGTGGTCGCCCACGTGGACCCGCGGAATGTGGCATCCGTCGCCCTCTGCCAGCGGCTCGGCATGCGCCTCGAGGCGCTCTTCATCGAGAACGAGATCTTCAAGGGCGAGTGGAGCGACCTCACCGTCTACGCGATCCTCGACCGCGAGTGGAACCCAGCTAGCTACAGCTAGCTAGCATCCCTGTCGATTGACGTCTGGCTCACTCGTCATAGTGGTGTCAGTATCGGTCAATCGGAAGGAACTCTCATGCGGTATTCACTTCTCGTCATCAGCCGGGAGGCCACAGAGGCCGACATCGGCGCAGAGGCCATGGCCTGGGGGCGGGCGGCATTCGACGCGTACGCGAAGTCGCTGGACGCCTCCGGGGTGCTGGTGTCGGCTGACATCCTGCAGCCGGTGGCGGCATCGACCAATGTTTCGGTTCGCGATGGGGCGCTGCGGGTTCAGGACGGCCCGTTCGCCGACACCAAGGAGCGCCTGAACGGCACCTTCGTGATCGACGTGCCCGACCTGAACGCCGCGATCGAGTGGGCGGAAAAGTGCCCAGGCGCGCAATACGGCGCGGTCGAAATTCGTCCGTCTGCGATCGTGTTCCGTGACGGCGAATGGCACAGCCAGGTTTAGCTGCGGCAGGTGCAGGCGCGGCGGCGCGGGCGGAGCAGGCCGCCCGCGCCTCCTACGGGCGGCTGCTCGCCCTGCTTGCGGCACCCACCGGCGACATCGCCGCCGCCGAGGATGCCCTCTCCGATGCCTTCGCGCAGGCCCTCACCAGTTGGCCGAGCGCCGGCATCCCGCACAACCCGGAGGGATGGTTGTTCACCGTGGCACGCAACCGGCTTCGTGACTTCTGGAAGTCATCCGCGGTCCGCACGTCGTCCCCGCTCGACGAGCTCCAGGACTCGAACGGCGCGCTCGACGGCCTCGACGATCTCCACGACCTCGACGTCGACGCCATCAACGACAAGCGGCTCGAGCTGCTTTTTGTCTGCGCGCACCCGGCGATCGATCCGGGCATCCGCACGCCGCTCATGCTGCAGACGGTGCTCGGGTTCGACGCGGCCCGGATTGCGGCCGCGTTCGTCGTGCCGGAGGCAACGATGGCGCAGCGCCTGGTCAGGGCGAAGCGCCGCATCCGGGATGCGCGCATCCCGTTCGTCGTTCCAGTCGTGCAGGACATGACGGCGCGGCTCCCCGCGGTGCTCGAGGCGATTTACGGCGCTTATGCGATCGACTGGCAGGGCGTTTCCGGCCTGACGCGACGGGAATCGCTGGCGGAGGAGGCGCTCTACCTCGCGACGACGCTCGCGTCGCTCCTGCCGCGGGAACCCGAGGCGCTGGGGCTAGCGGCAGTCCTGTCGCTGTCCCTGGCGCGCGCGCCGGCGCGGATGTCGGAATCGGGCGAGGTCGTGCCGCTCGACGAGCAGGACACGACGCTGTGGGATGCCGCCCGGATAGACCAGGGTGAGGCCTACCTTCGGCGCGCCCACACCTTCGGTCGCATCGGGCGGTTCCAGCTCGAGGCAGCCATCCAGTCGGTGCACTGCGATCGAGCGCGCTCGGGCGCGACGGACTGGGTCGCCCTGCGGACGTTGTACGAGGCGCTCGTGCGCGTCGCGCCGACGCTCGGCGCCAGGGTCGCGCTGGCCGCGACGATCGGCGAGGTCGAGGGCGCCGAGGCCGGGCTCGAGTCGCTTGATCAGCTCGAATCGCTGGAGAAGATCGCGGGCGCCGAACGTTACCAGCCGGCCTGGGCGACGCGCGCGCACCTGCTGGCCCGCGCCGGCCGGATCGCCGAGGCCCGAGCGGCCTTCGACAAGGCGATCTCGCTCACGACGGATGCCGCCGTGCGCACCCAAGTGCAGCGCCGCGCCGATAGCCTCTAGCGAGGCGACGCATCCGGCCGCCTCAGGTGCCTGCCGAGCGCGCAGGCGCGGGCGACGGGCACCGGTCTCGAATTGACGAACTGCCAGCCCCTCGACGAAGGCGGGCGGCCACTCGCGGGCCCCGGCATCTGCCAGCATGGAGGCTATGCGAGCGGTCATTTTTGAAGAGTTCGGCGTGCTTCCCGAGGTGCGCGAGGTGCCCGACCCCGTGCCGAGCGCGGCGGGCGTCGTCGTGCGGGTCGAGGCGACCGGCCTCTGCCGCAGCGACTGGCACGGCTGGCTGGGGCACGATGCGGGCATCCGTCTGCCGCATGTTCCCGGGCACGAACTCGTCGGCGTGATCGACGCGGTCGGCCCGGACGTGCGCCGGTTCACGGTCGGCGAGCGCGTGACCGTGCCGTTCGTCTGCGCCTGCGGCGACTGCCCGGAGTGCGCCGGCGGCAACGGCCAGGTCTGCCGCAACCAGACCCAGCCGGGCTTCACCCACTGGGGCTCCTTCGCCGAACGCGTCGCGCTGCACAACGCCGACGTGAACCTAATCCGCGTGCCGGACGACCTCGACGCGGGCGCCGCCGCCCTGCTCGGCTGCCGCTTCGCCACCTCCTACCGCGGCCTCGTGCACCAGGCCCGCCTGGCCGCGGGCGAGACGCTCGTGGTCGTCGGCTGCGGCGGGGTGGGCCTGTCCGCCGTGATGATCGGCCGGGCGCTCGGTGTCACGGTGATCGCCGTGGACATCAGCGCCGCCGCGCTCGAGACGGCGGCCCGGGTGGGCGCGACACACACCGTCGACTCCGCCGGGCTCGGCGATGCCGACGTTGTCGCGCTGGTTCGCGCGCTGACCCCCGGCGGCGCCGGCGCCCAGGTCTCCGTCGACGCGCTCGGCCGCGAGAACACCGTGGGCATCGCCATCCGTTCGCTGGCGATCCGCGGGCGGCACGTGCAGATCGGGCTCCTCGCCGAGGACCCGAGGGTGCCGCTCGGCGTCGTCATCGCCGGGGAACTCACCGTGCTCGGCAGCCACGGGATGCCGGCGCACGACTACCCGGAACTCCTCGCACTCGTCGCCTCCGGCCGGCTGCGCCCGCAGGACCTGATCAGCGCGCGCATCGCCCTCGACGACGCGCCAGCCGCCCTCGCGGCGCTGTCCGGCGCCCACCCGCCCGCCGGCGTCACCCTAATCGAGGTCACCCCCGCCGCCCGCCCCCTGAGTTGAATTGCGGGCATAACACCTTAAATTCCGAAACGAAGGTGTTGTGCCCGAAACTCAACCGGGCGTCAGTCGGCCTGTGGACAACTTCGACGGCAGCGGACGCTCCGACGGCATCCTCGATCGCATGACATCGCGCATTCCTCTTCCGGACGCCTTCGGCGACCAGCCGTTCCTTGTTGCCGAAGCCCGGGATGCGGGCGTCGGGCGATCCCGCCTGGACGGCGCCGATCTGCGGTCACCCTTCTGGGGCATCCGCTCGTCCGGAAGCGCGGGGCTCGAAGAACTCTGCCGAGCACTCCAGCTGCGAATGCCTCCGAACGCGTTCTTCACGCACGAAACAGCCGCGGGGCTGATGGGGCTGCCGCTTCCGCGTCGGAGCGAGGCTGCGCTTCCGCTGCACGTGGGCATCCCCGCGCCGGCTCGGGCGATGGACGCCCAGAACGTCGCAGGCCACAGCATGCGGATACGCCCCGACGAGCTCATGGTCCGCCAAGGCCTCCCCCTGACCAGCCCCGCCCGCACCTGGCTCGACCTTGCTGCACGGCTCTCCCTGTTCGAACTCGTCGCGGTGGGCGACTACCTGCTGCGCTGGCAGCATTCACTCACGACCCTCAACGAACTGACGGATGTTGTGACTCGCTCCTCGCGTCGCCGCGGCCTGGCTCTCGCGCGAGTGGCTCTCCCACTGCTCCGCACCCGCTCAGAATCGCCCCGCGAGTCCGTGCTGCGCGTGATCATCGTGCTCGCAGGACTGCCGGAGCCGGAGTGCAACTTCAACATTTTCGATCCGCTCGGCCGCTTCCTGGCCCGGGCGGACCTGGCCTACCCCGAGTTCAAGCTCCTGCTCGAATACCAGGGCGATCATCACCGCACGGACCGGGCGCAATGGCGCCGGGACATCCGTCGTGTGGGCGGTGTGGAGGACCACGGCTGGCAGATGCTCCAGTTCACCGACGATGACCTGCGGAATCCGGTCGAACTCATCGCCCGGATCGAACGAAGGCTGCGCAGTCGTGGCTGGACCGGCGCGCTCGCGGATTCGACCCAACGGCGTCGTTGACGTGCGGACACAACCCCTTCAATTCCGAAACGAAGGTGTTGTGT
>DHJB01000045.1:0-16458 GCA_002404115.1 Microbacteriaceae bacterium UBA4731 | reverse complement strand
GCGCTCGGCGAGGTACGCGTCGAGCTTGTCCAGCGGGATGCGCTCCTGCGCCATGGTGTCGCGGTCGCGCACGGTGACGGCCTGGTCGTCGAGCGAGTCGAAGTCGACCGTGACGCAGTACGGCGTGCCGATCTCGTCCTGACGGCGGTAGCGGCGTCCGATCGCGCCGGCGTCGTCGAAGTCGACGTTCCAGCTCTCGCGCAGCCGGGCCGCGAGCGACTTGGCCATCGGCGACAGCGCCTCGTTGCGAGACAGCGGCAGCACGGCGACCTTGACCGGCGCCAGGCGCGGGTCGAGCTTGAGCACGGTGCGCTTGTCGACGCCGCCCTTCGCGTTCGGCACCTCTTCCTCGTTGTACGCGTCCACGAGGAACGCCATCAGCGAGCGGGTGAGCCCGGCGGCCGGCTCGATCACGTAGGGAACCCAGCGCTCGTTCTTCGTCTGGTCGAAGTAGGAGAGGTCCTTGCCGGATGCCGCCGCGTGCGTCCTGAGGTCGAAGTCAGTGCGGTTCGCCACGCCCTCGAGCTCGCCGAATTCGCTGCCGCTGAAGCCGAAGCGGTACTCGATGTCCACGGTGCGCTTGGAATAGTGCGAGAGCTTCTCCGCGGGGTGCTCGTAGAGTCGCAGGTTGTCCGGGTTGATGCCGAGGCCGGTGTACCAGGCCATCCGCTGGTCGATCCAGTACTGGTGCCACGTCTCATCCGTGCCCGGCTCGACGAAGAATTCCATCTCCATCTGCTCGAACTCGCGGGTGCGGAAAATGAAGTTTCCCGGTGTGATCTCGTTGCGGAAGCTCTTGCCGGTCTGGCCGATGCCGAACGGCGGCTTCATCCGCGAGGCCTGCAGCACGTTGGCGAAGTTCACGAAGATGCCCTGCGCGGTCTCGGGGCGCAGGTAGTGCAGGCCGGACTCGTCGTCGACCGGGCCGAGGAAGGTCTTGAGCAGGCCGGAGAAGGCGCGCGGCTCGGTCCAGGTGTGGCGGTTGCCGCAGTTCGGGCAGGCGATGCCGTCGAGGCCGCCTTCGGGCGGACGGCCCTTCTTCTCCTCGTACTCCTCCTCGAGGTGGTCGGAGCGGAAGCGCTTGTGGCAGCTGGTGCACTCGACAAGCGGGTCGCTGAAGACCTCGACGTGGCCGGATGCCTCCCAGACCTGTTTGGGCAGGATGACGGATGAATCGAGCCCCACGACGTCCTCGCGGGCGGTGACCATGTAGCGCCACCACTGCTTCTTGATGTTCTCCTTGAGCTCCACGCCGAGCGGCCCGTAGTCCCAGGCGGACCGGGACCCTCCGTAGATTTCACCGGCCTGGAAGACGAACCCGCGGTGGCGGGCGAGGGCGATGACGGAATCGAGACGGGTGGGTGCGGCCACGGTGGCTCCAATGGTCGAGATGGCGAGACGGGGCGAATGCCCGGATGGAAGTCCTGCCATTTTAGGCGCTCGACCGGCGCCGGAATGCCCGACTGTTACCGTTGCAGAGGATGACCGCGGCCTTTCGCGGGATCTCGAGGGGGAGAACATGGGCGCCACGTCCAACGTGCCGCACGACGCGACCGGGGCATCCGTCGCCCTGGATCGGGGTTCAGACCAGCTGCCGGTGGCGCTGGACGAGGGCCTCCTCGAGGCCGAAAGCCGCACTTGGACCCCGGCGAAGATCGCCCTCTGGGTGGCCATCTCGCTGCTCGGCGGTGTCAGCTGGGTCATGCTCGCCGTCGTGCGCGGGGAAACCGTGAACGCCGTCTGGTTCGTCTTCGCCGCCATCAGCACGTACTTCATCGGCTACCGCTTCTACTCGAAGTTCATCTGCTCAAGCCCGACGACCGGCGGGCGACTCCGGCCGAGTACAAGGCGGACGGCAAGGACCACGCCGCGACGGACCGACGCGTGCTCTTCGGCCACCACTTCGCCGCGATCGCCGGCGCCGGCCCTCTCGTCGGCCCCGTCCTGGCGGCGCAGATGGGCTACCTGCCCGGCACGATCTGGATCATCGTCGGCGTGGTTTTTGCCGGGGCCGTGCAGGACTACCTCGTGCTGTTCTTCTCGATGCGCCGCGGCGGACGCTCCCTCGGCCAGATGGCCAGGGATGAGCTCGGCACGGTCGGCGGCACGGCCGCCCTTGTCGCGACCCTCGCCATCATGGTCATCATCGTGGCGATCCTCGCCCTCGTCGTCGTCAACGCCCTCGCGGCCAGCCCGTGGGGTGTCTTCTCGGTCTCGATGACCATCCCGATCGCACTGTTCATGGGCTGCTACCTGCGCTTCTTCCGCCCGGGCAAGGTCACCGAAATCTCCATCATCGGCTTCGTGCTGCTCCTGGCCGCTATCGTCGGCGGCGGCGCGATCTCGAGCACGAAGTGGGGCGCGGCGTTCTTCCACGTCGACCCGCTGCCGCTCGCGATCGGCATCATCATTTACGGTTTCGTGGCCGCGATCCTCCCGGTCTGGCTGCTGCTGGCCCCCCGCGACTACCTGTCGACCTTCATGAAGATCGGCACAATCGGGATGCTCGCCATCGCGATCGTCATCGTCCGCCCCGAGATCACGGTGCCCGCGGTCAGCGAGTTCGCGGGCGGCGGCGGCCCCGTCGTGAGCGGTGCCCTCTTCCCGTTCCTGTTCGTGACGATCGCCTGTGGCGCCCTCTCCGGCTTCCACGCCCTGATCGCCTCCGGCACCACGCCGAAGCTGATCGAGAAGGAATGCCAGACGCGCTTCATCGGCTACGGCGGCATGCTGATGGAATCCTTCGTCGCCATCATGGCGCTGGTCGCCGCCATGTCGATCGACCGCGGCATCTACTTCGCCATGAACGCGCCGGCTGCCCTGACCGGCGGCACCGTGCAGGGCGCCGTCACGTTCGTGAACAGCCTGGGCCTGACCGGGGTCAACCTGACCCCCGGCATGCTCACCCAGACGGCGAAGGATGTCGGCGAGGCGACGATCGTGTCCCGCTCCGGTGGCGCGCCGACCCTGTCTGTGGGCCTGGCCCACATCATGCAGCAGATCGCCGGCGGCAAGGCGATGATGGCGTTCTGGTACCACTTCGCGATCATGTTCGAGGCCCTGTTCATCCTCACGGCCGTCGACGCGGGCACCCGCGTGGCTCGGTTCATGCTGCAGGACAGCCTCGGGAACGTCTTCCCGAAGTTCAAGAACACCTCCTGGCGTGCAGGCGCGTGGCTGACGACCGGCATCATGGTCGCCGCCTGGGGCGCCGTCCTGGTCATGGGAGTGACCGACCCGCTCGGCGGAATCAACACCCTGTTCCCGCTCTTCGGGATCGCCAATCAGCTCCTCGCCGCCATCGCGCTGGCCGTCTGCATGGCCATCGTCGCCAAGCGCGGCCAGTTCACCTACATCTGGATCGTCGCGCTGCCGCTCGCGTTCGTGGCCGTGGTGACGATCTCGGCATCCTTCCTCAAGATCTTCTCCACCGTGCCGGCGATCGGCTACTTCGCGCAGAACCGGGCCTTCTCCCAGGCCCTGGCCTTGGGTGAAAAGAGCTTCGGCACCGCGCCGAATGTCGCGGCGATGGAGGCCGTCGTGCGCAACACGATGGTGCAGGGCATCCTGTCGATCCTGTTCGTCACGCTCGCGATCATCGTCATCCTGGCCGCCGTGAAGGCCACCTGGACGGCCTACCGCACCGGGAGCAATGCCAGCAACGAGGATCCGGCCGTGCCGTCGCGGTTCTTCGCACCGGCTGGCTTCCTGCCGACCCCCGCCGAGAAGGAACTGCAGTCGCGGTGGGATGCCCGGTCGGCGCTGCGCAAGCAGAAGAAGACGGAAGCGGCGGAGACGGCGGCCCGCTGATGCGGGCCCTCGAGGCCGTGCGCCGGGGCGCCTCTGGGTTCGCCTGGTTCGTTAAGGGCGTCATGGGCGAGGACGCCTACGACAAGTACCGGGCGCACTACGAGGAAACCCCTCCGGCCGCCGGCGGCCAGCCGATGATGACGGAACGCGAATTCTGGCGGGACCAGACCGACCGGCAGGAGAACAACCCGCAGGGTCGCTGCTGCTGACCTCCGCTCAGGCTGGCGACATGAGCGATTCCCCGCGCAGCATGCTTCGCGCCCTGCCGGACTTCCCGAGCGAACTCCCGGCGTTCGACCCGGCTGGGGCACCCCGGGATCCCGTCGTGCTGTTCCGGGAGTGGCTGGGAGTGGCCCTGGCCGCGGGGGTCCGCCAGGCGCACGCCTTCAGCCTGGCCACCGCGGATGCCGGCGGGATCGTGTCTACCCGCTGCCGGCGGAAGGCATCGCGGGCCCCGCATAAATTCTTCAAGCCCGCGCCCCGGCCCGCGTCACTGCCCTGCGCCCGCCTCACTGCCCTGCGCCCTCCTCGCCGCCCTATGGTGGGCTCATGGCGAAGACGGCACTCATCATCGGTGGCACCGGGCAGATCGGCCTGGCGGCAGCAAGCAGGCTCGCATGGGACGGCTGGGCGGTCACCGCCGCGCTCCGCGGGCTGCATTCGCCGGAGCTGCCGACGGGCGTCAAGAGCATCCGCCTCGACCGCGCCGACACCCCCGCGCTCCTGACCGCCGCCCGCGGCCACGACCTCGTGCTCGACACCGTCGCCTACGACACCGGCCACGCCGAGCAACTGGCCGGGCTGGCCGGCGACGTCGGGTCGCTCGTGGTGATCTCGACCGGGTCCGTCTACCTCGGTCGGGACGGCACCTACCTCGACGTGGCGACCGGCGACAGCTTTCCGACCTTCCCGGTGCCGCTGAGCGAGACCGACCCGACCATCGACAACGCCGAACAGACCTACTCGCCGCTGAAGGCCGCGATGGAGCGCCGGCTGCTTGCGACCCCCGATCTGCCGGTGAGCATCCTGCGGCCTGGCGCGATCCACGGGCCGCACAGCCCGGCCCTCCGGGAGTGGTTCTTCATCAAACGGGTGCTCGATGGCCGCCGCCGCGTGGTGCTCGCCTACGACGGCGCCAGCCGGTTCGGCACGTCCGCCACCGCGAACATCGCGGAACTCGTGCTGCGCCGCGCCGAGCAGCCCGGCCGGCGCGCGCTCAACGCCGCCGACGACGGGTCCCTCACCGTCGCCGAGATCGGCCGCGCCGTGTTCGAAGCGATGGGGCACGAGGCCGAGATCCTGACGTTCGCCGGCGGCCCGAGGGAGGAGCTCGGCTCGAGCCCGTGGGGCATCCCGAACCCGATCGTGCTCAGTATGTCCGCCGCGCGCGAGCAACTCGGTTACCGGCCGGCCGTGAGCTACGCCGAGGGACTGGCCGACGACATCCGCTGGGTGACGGATGCCGTGGCGGCGGCCGGGCGTCGCGGCCAGACGTGGGAGCAGCTCTTCCCGTCGATCGTGACGCGCTACGGCGCGGCCGGCTGGTTCCCCTACGCCGCCGAGGACGCGTTCGCCGGCTGAGCATCCGGCTGAGCGTTATTCGGTCAGGGCGTATGCCGTTCGCAGCCAGCCGGCGAGCTCGGCGTTCCCTTGCCCCCGCGAAACTGCAGTTGTGCGCGCTAAACGGCCCTCAAAACGCGCACAACTGCGAGTTCGCGGGTAGAGGATGCGGAGGCAGGTCAGTGCACGTATTCGAGCAGGTCGAGGCCGACCGCGCGCATGCCGTCGAGCGCGGCGAGCCGCGCCGAGAGCTTGGTGTCGGCGAAGGACATCGACACCGCGTAGGTGACGCCGGCCCGCGGCCCGCGCAGAATGCCGACCTCGCTGCGCACGCCGGCATCCGTTCCGGTCTTGTTGACGAGCAGGATGCCGTGGTCGCCGGTGCGGTGCGCGAAAGGGTCCAACCCGAAGGCGCTGGCCACCATCGACAGGTCGGTGTTGAGCGAGAGCCAACCGATGATCCGCTCGCTCGCTTCGGCGTCGACGATTTCGCCGCGGGCGAGCGACGTGAAGAGCCAGGTGAGTTCCTTCGCGCTGCCCACCGAGAGGTGAGGCGCATCGTCCGGGCCGCGCTGGTCGCGCACCAGGTCGAGCAGTGCGGTCTGGGCCAGGCCGAGCTGCTCGGCGCGCACGCGCACGGCGTCGAGACCGACGGCACGGATGAGGACGTTGGCGGCCAGGTTGTCGCCGGCCGCGCCGATCAGGGCGGCGAGGTCCGCGACGGGCAGCGACGGCGCCTGCAGGTGCTGCCAGATGCCGGAACCCTGCACCGAGTCGGCGGCGCTGCGGTCGAGGATCGTGTAGACGCCGAAGTCGGCGTCGCGCAGCCGGGCAGCCACCTCGATGAGCAGGAGCACCGTGCCGATGCCGGCGGTCGGCATGACGACGTGGTCGTCCACGGAGAAGAGCACCCGGCCGGTGATCAGGTCGGTGGCGCGGGCGGACACCTGCACGCCGTCCATGGCGAGGTCGGCGAGGGCCTGGAAGCCGCGGCCGAAGTTCTCGTGCGTCTCCGCGCCCTTGTGCTTCCCGGGGCGCTCGGAGGCGTGCCGGGAACGTCTCTCTGAGTCTTGGGCTGGCTTGACCACTGGTAGAGGGTCTTTCTCTCGTTTCGGGTTAGAATACCCGCGATCACCCTGGCCCACAGGGGCCGAGCCCTCCGGGGCGGGCTCGTCAGCCCGCCAGCGTCACCAAATCCGCCAGCCTCACCAAATGCTGACGCGCTTCTCCGGCTCGAGCCAGAGGTCATCGCCCTCCGTGACGCCGAAGGCCGTGTAGAACTCGTCGATGTTGCTGACGATCTGGTTGCACCGGAATTCGTTCGGCGAGTGCGGGTCGATCGAGAGCAGCCGGATGACCTCCGCGTCGCGGGCCTTCATCTGCCAGGCCTGGGCCCAGGAGAGGAAGAAACGCTGCGCGCCGGTCATCCCGTCGATGACGGGCGCCTCCGCGCCGGCCAGCGAGAGCAGGTAGGCCCTCCAGGCGATCGACAGGCCGCCGAGGTCGCCGATGTTCTCGCCGATCGTGAGGGCGCCGTTGACGCGGTGCTCGGGGACCTGCTGGGGGGCGAGCGCGTCGAACTGCTCGATCAGGGACTTCGTGCGCTCCTCGAATGCGGCCCGGTCCTCCTCGGTCCACCAGTCGATCAGCAGCCCGTCGCCGTCGTACTTGGAGCCCTGGTCGTCGAAGCCGTGGCCGATCTCGTGCCCGATGACGGCGCCGATCGCGCCGAAGTTCGCCGCGGCATCCCGGTTCTCGTCGAAGAACGGCGCCTGCAGGATTGCCGCGGGGAAGACGATCTCGTTGAAGCCGGGGTTGTAATACGCGTTGATCGTCTGCGGGGTCATGAACCACTCGTCGCGGTCGAGCGGGTTGCCGATCTTGCCCAGTTCGCGGTGGAACTCGAACTCGTTCGTGGCCCGCACGTTCGCGATGAGGTTACCGGCGTCAATCGAGAGCTTCGAGTAGTCGCGCCACTTGACCGGGTAGCCGATCTTGGGGGTGAACTTGTCCAGCTTCTCGAGTGCCCGCCCGCGGGTCTCATCGGTCATCCAGTCGAGCTCGGTGATGCTCTGGCGGTAGGCCTCGACGAGGTGCCCGACGAGCGTGTCCATGCTCAGCTTGGCGCTCGGCTTGAAGTGACGCTCGACGTAGATGCGGCCGACGGCCTCGCCGAGCGCGCCTTCCACGAGGGAGACGCCGCGCTTCCAGCGGTCGCGGATCTGTGGGGTTCCGCTGAGCGTGCGGCCGTAGAAGTCGAAGTTGGCCTCGACGAACGCGCCCGAGAGGTACGCGGCGCTCGAACGGATGACCTGCCAGCGCAGCCAGTCCCGCCACCCGTCGAGCCTGTCCGCGGTGAGCATCTCGGCGAGCCCGGTCACGAAGCTGGGCTGGCGCACGACGACCTCGTCGAAGGCGCCGGCGGGGGCGTCGAGGCCGTCGAGCCAGAGGTGGAGGTCGGCGCCCGCGGCGAGCGCGGAGAGCTGGCCCCAGGTCTTGAGGTTGTAGGCCTTCTCGCTGTCGCGCGACTTCACGTTGTCCCAGTGGTGACCGGCGAGTTCGGTCTCGACGTCGAAGACGCGCTGTGCGCGGGGCGCGGCGTCTGTGAACCCGGCGAGGCCGAACATCCGCGTCTGGAACGCCAGGTAAGCCTCGCGGATGGAAGCGAACTTCTCTTCGCGGTAGTAGGACTCGTCGGGGAGGCCGAGGCCGCCCTGTTCGACGAAGACGAGGTAGCGTTCCGGGTTGCCCGGGTCGTTGTCGACATACAGCTGGAAGGCGCCGGCCACGCCGGAGCGTTCGAGGCGCCCGAGGGTGCCGAGAAGCGCGGGGATCGAGGTGACGCCGTCGACGGTGGCGAGGTCGGCAGCGAGCGGGGTCGCGCCGAGCTGCTCGACGCGCTCCTCGTCGAGGAAGCTCGCGTACAGGTCGCCGAACTTGCGCTCCTCAGAAGCCTCCGCCGCCGACTGCGCCTCGAGGATGATCTCGCGCACGGCCTTCTCCGATTCCTCGGCGAGCAGGTAGAACGAGCCCCACCTGGCCTTGTCGGCCGGGATTTCGGTGCGGGCGATCCACTTGCCGTTCACGTGCCGGAAGAGATCGTCCTGCGGGCGCACCGCCGGGTCGAGTTCTGAGGTGTCGATGCCGGATGCGGTCCCCTGGTCAGTCATGCGCCCAGCCTATTCGGTGCGGGGGCCCGGCCAGGCGTGCCCTCAGGCAACCGGCAGGGGCCTCACAGGGCCAGGTCGCGACGGCGCACCGCGACGACGGCGACACCGCAGACGACCATGGCGAGTCCGAGCATCCACCAGGCGCCGCTCCAGTCGACGTCGGCTGCCCCGATCGCCGGCGTGTGGGTGAACGGCGACAGGGTGCGCAGCCAGTCGGGCAGGCCGAAGAGTTCGCCGAACTGGCCGATGAACAGTGAGGCGAGCAGCACGCCCCAGCTCAGACCGATGCTGAGCCGCGGAACGAGCGCGAAGAGCAGTGCCGCGATCGCCAGGATGAGCAGGGCGGCCGGCGCCTGGGCGAGCCCGGAGGCCGCCACGCTCGCAACGCGGTCCGCGCTGTCCGCCGAGCGGGTGAGTCCGCCGGCGGCCCCGGCGACGGCGGCGGCCAGCACCAGGATGACGGCGACGGCGCCGACGAGGAGGTAGTCGAGGATCCAGCGGCTGCGGTGAAGCGGCAGGGCGAGGAGGAGCTCGGCCGAACCGTTGGCCTCTTCCTGGCGCATCCGGATCATCGCCTGGATCGCGGCCGCGGCTGCGATCACGCCGATAATGCCGAAGATGGTGGCCGTGAACAGGTCGATGATCGATCCCCGGCCGCCGCCGAGTCCCGCCAGCACGGCGCCGAATTGGGAGTTCGACTCGACCAATTCGACCACGGTGTCACCCACGGTGCCGGCGAGGATGCCGAACACCAGGCCGGCGAGCGCCCAGCCGACGATCGCCGGGCGCTGCAGCCGCCAGGCCAGGCCGAGCGAGCCGCCGAGCGTGCGCGAGGCGTTCGCCGGGCCCGCCCGTTCGGCGATGACGCTCGAACCGATGTCCCGGCTCGACTGCAGCAACCCGACCACCGCGAAGAGCACGGCGGCGAGGGCCAGATCGAGCAGCAGCGGGGCCGGCTGGTCCGCGGTGAAGGCGGCGGTCTGCTGGCCCCAGCCGATGGGAGACAGCCAGCTGGGCCAGGCGCTGGTCATGCTCAGGCCGTCGGCGGATGGAGTGCCACCCGCGTCGCCGGCCGCCCGCAGCGCATAGGCACCCCCGATGAGCGCCGCGGCGAGCCCGTTCGCGCCGCGAGAGGTGCGCATGAGCTGACCGGCCAGGAGCCCCACGCCGAGGAAGGCGATCCCGGTGCCGGCGATCGCGGCGCCGCTGGTGACCGAACCTGCGCCGTCCAGGCCGGCGACCAGGAATCCCAGCGTGACGGCCACGCCGGCGGCCAAGCTCGCGCCGACGCCGTGCACGGCCGTCGCCATCACCGGGATGATCCGGCCGGCCGGGGTCGCGGCGATCAGCTCGGCGCGCCCGAACTCCTCCTCCGCACGCGAGTGCCGCACGGCGAGGAACGTGCTCATGAAAGCGACCAGCGTCGCGAGGAAGGCGAAGATGAGGAAGAAGACGACGGCGTCGACATCCGCCCCCTGCGGCACCCCGCGGAAGATCAGGATGGCCGGGGAGCCGACGGCGATCCTCACGAGCGCCTCGCGTTCGTCGGCGGTTCCGAAACTGCCGGCGACCGCGACGGCGGCGAGCAGTGCGAGACCGGCGAACACGGCGATCCAGATGGGCAGCTGCACGCGGTCGCGGCGCAGGCGCAGCCGCAGCATCGGCCCGAGGGTGTTCACGGACGCAACAGGGCTTGTGGGCCGATCCGCGCTCACGCCGACGCGCGCACTCATCGGCGGCTTCCGGCCGGCGCAGGTGGCGCGGCATCCTCGTGGTAGTGCCGCAGGAACAGGCTTTCGAGCGAGGGTGGTGCGATCGTCAGGCCCTGCACCCGCAGCTGGGCGAGCATCGGAAGGACGTCGGCGAGCGCGGTGCTGTCGGCCGTGAAACTGACCCGGGACCCGACGACGACGAGGTCGTGCGCTGCCGGAAAGCTCGTCGCGAGGTAGGCGAGGGTGGCGTCGGCCAGGCCCTCCCTGGCGAACGCGATCTCGGTGCGGGTGAGGTGGCGGAGCTCGGCCAGGGTGCCGGTCTCCACCGTCTTGCCGGCACGGATGATGCTCACCCGGTCGCAGAGGTGCTCCACCTCGGAGAGGATGTGGCTCGAGAGCAGCACGGTCGCGCCGTTTCCGGTCGCCGCCTGGATCTCGCTGCGAAACACGGCGTCCATCAGCGGATCGAGCCCCGACGTCGGCTCGTCGAGGATGAAGAGGTCGGTCGGGGCGGCGAGCGCCGCGATCAGGGCGACCTTCTGTCGGTTTCCCTTGGAATACGCGCCGCCCTTCTTCGTCGGGTCGAGCTGGAAGACGTCGACCAGATGCGCGCGGCGGGCCCGATAGGCGGCCAGGTCGTCCATGCCGCCGCGCAGCCGGCAGAGCAGGTCGATGGCCTCGCCGCCGGAGAGGTTCGGCCACAGGCTCACGTCGCCGGGGACGTAGGCGATGCGGCGGTGGAGGGCCACGGCATCCGTCCAGGGGTTCCGACCGAAGACCGTGGCCGTGCCGCCGTCGGAGCGCATGAGCCCGAGCAGCACCCGGATCGTGGTCGACTTGCCGGCCCCGTTCGGGCCGAGGAAGCCGTGCACCTCGCCGGCGGCCACCGTGAGGTCGAGGCCGTCGAGCGCGACGACGCGACCGAATCGTTTCTGCAGTTCCCGTGTCTCAATGACGGCGTCCATGAGCGGGAGAATACGCCACGATCGGCCCGCAGGCCCGCCGGGCGCGCAACTAGAGTCGAACCATCAACATTCTTCACCGGCAGCCCATCGACCGCGAGATCCTGCGCCTCGCGGTGCCCGCCGTCGGGGCGCTCATCGCCGAGCCGCTGTTCCTGCTCGCGGACTCCGCCCTGGTCGGTCACCTGGGCGCGACGCCCCTCGCCGGGCTCGGCCTCGCGAGCGCCGTGCTGCAGACGATCATCGGCCTGATGGTGTTCCTCGCTTACAGCGCGACCCCGGCGGTCGCCAGATGGCTGGGCGCCGGCGACCGGCGCCGGGCGGTCGAAGTCGGAATCGACGGCCTCTGGCTCGCCCTCGGCCTGGGCGTGCTGCTCGCACTGGCCGGCTGGGTGGCGACGCCCGCCCTGGTGGGCCTGTTCGACGCGGAGCCTGCCGTGACGGGGGCGGCCTCGACCTACCTCGGCGTGTCCATGCTCGGCCTGCCGGCCATGCTCCTCGTCTTCGCCGCCACCGGGCTGCTCCGCGGCCTGCAGGACACCCGCACGCCGCTCTTCGTCGCCGGCATCGGGTTCGCCGTGAACATCCTGCTGAACCTGTGGTTCATCTACGGACTCGGGCTCGGCCTCATCGGCTCAGCGCTCGGCACGGTCATCGCCCAGTGGGGCATGACGGCCGTCTACCTGGCCGTTATCGCGCGCCACGCCAGGCGCGAGGGTGCCCCGCTGCGGCCGCACCGGGCAGGGATGCTGCTGGGCGCGTCGAGCGGCGGCTGGCTGTTCCTCCGCACGGTGAGCCTGCGAGCAGGCATGCTGTTCGCGGTGTTCGTGGCGACCCGCCTCGGTTCGCCGGAGCTGGCGGCCTTCCAGATCGCGATGACGCTGTTCGCGACGCTCGCTTTCGCCCTCGACGCGCTCGCGATTGCGGCGCAGGCGCTCGTGGGTCGGGGTCTTGGATCTGGCGACCTGGCCGGCGTGCGCGCGGTGCTGCGGCGCTGCCTCGAGTGGGGCGTGCTGGGCGGGGCCGCGCTGGGACTGCTCGTGATCGGGACGTCGGGGGTGCTCGGCGGCGTGTTCACGAGCGCGACGGAGGTCACGGAGCTCCTGCCGGCGACGCTCGTCGTGCTCGGGGCATCCGTTCCACTCGGCGGGGTCGTGTTCGTGCTCGACGGCGTGCTGATCGGCGCCGGCGATGCCCGCTACCTTGCCCTCACCGGCCTGGCGAACGTGGCCGTCTTCGTTCCGCTGGCTCTCGCGGTGCTGATCTGGGCGCCGTCCGGCGCCCCTGGGCTCGCGCTGCTCATGGCGGCGTTCGCGTTCGGCTACCTCGGCGCCCGCGCGCTCACCCTGGCCCTGCGCGCCCGCACCGCGCGCTGGATGCTCGTCGGCGCTCCCTGACCGCGCGCCCTCGCCTTCGGGCACCGATAGTTGCCGAAGCGGGCAACCGTTGCCGCCGGTGCGCGGGCAACAGTTGTCCGTTGCGGCAACAGTTGGTTCAGCTCAGCTGCCGGCCGCCGTCTGCCACGAGGGTCTGGCCGGTGATGTCTTTGCTGCCGGGGCCTGCCAGGAACAGCGCCGCCCCGATCAGGCCGTCGCCGGCCTCGGCGACCGTGAAGCCTGCCGCGATCGCGTTGACGGTGATGCCCCGCTCCCCGAGCTCCCAGGCGAGCGCCCGGGTCAGGGCAATCACCCCGCCGTCGGCCGCCTCCCGATGCGCGAAGCCGCTCACGCCGGCGGCGGACACGAGGTTGATGACCTTCCCGCCGTCGGGCAGGAATCGCGAGCAGGCGCGCGTGACCAGCCACGGTCCCTTCAGGTTCACGGCCATCACCCGCTCCCACTCGTCGACGTCGAGCACGGTGAACGGGGCTGCAGTGAGGGCCGCGCGGATCGCCGCGGCATTGATGACGACGTCGATCTGCCGCTCGCCGCCGTTCTCGCTGCTGAAGTCCGCCGCCGTGATGGCCATCGCCCTGGCCGAGTTGAGCACGGTGACGTCGACGCCGACCGCGCGGGCCGTGCCGCCGTCGGCCTCGATCAGGGCGACGGTTGCCCGCGCGCCCCGGGCGTTGAGGTCGGCGCCGACCACCCGATCCCCCTGGGCCGCGAAACCCAGGGCCAGGTCACGCCCGAGCCCCTCGGCGGCCCCGGTGATCAGCACCGTTCTCACCCGGCCGGCGGACCCGGGGGATGCTGCCGACGCATTCGTCTGGGCGGTCACCTGATCCTCCTGGCCTGGTCGCTGGTCGCTCTTGTTTCGGAAAATTAGCACCACGCGCATCGTTTCGCCTGGGTCGGTTAGTTTGGTCACGTCGATTCGTTCGAATCGGTGCGCTCTCCGACATCAGGACCACCAGTGACCCAGCCCGTCAACGCAACCGGACCCGCCATGCCGGCCCGCACGGACAGGCGAGCCCTGCTCGCCTGGCGCAACGCGGTCTTCGCCATGTTCTTCATCAGCGGGCTCAGCCTCGCCACCTGGTTCTCCCGGGTTCCCGTCATCCGCGACGGCCTTCACCTCGACACCGCTCAGGTGGGCATCGTCATCTTCGGGCTGTCGGCCGGCTCTGTCCTCGGCCTCATTGTCGCCGCCGGGCTGCTCGCCCGCCTGGGTGCCCGCCGCGCAATGGTGCTGGGCATGTCGGTCACGACCGCGGGGCTGGTCGCGGTCGGGGCAGGCTCCAGCCTGTTCCCATCGGCCCCGTTCGTCTTCACCGGCCTCGTGCTCGTGGGCCTCGGCATGGGGTCCGTCGACGTCATGATGAACGTCGAGGGCGCGGCGGCGGAACATGAGATCGGCAAGACGCTCATGCCGCTGATGCACGCCTGCTTCAGCCTCGGCACGGTTGTCGGCGCTCTGATCGGAAGCGGCGCATCCTTCGTCGGCCTGTCGGTTTTCTGGCACCTGACCGGGATGGCGCTGCTGGTGATCGCGACGGCGATCATCGCCGTGCGCTCGATCCCCACGCGCGCAGATCTGGGCGACGACGCAGTCCTGCCTCACCCCGCCGGCGTGCCGGTACCGTGGCGGGCGCGCCTGCGCGAGAACCTGGCCGTCTGGAAGGACTCCAGGGTGCTCCTGATCGGGGCGATCGTTCTCGGCATGACGTTCGCGGAGGGCTCCGCGAATGACTGGCTGGCCATCGGCGCCGTCGACGGGCACGACTTCAGCAACTCCGCGGGCGCGATCGTCTTCGGCGTGTTCGTGACCGCGATGACCCTGGGCCGTGTGCTCGGCGGGCCCGTGCTCGACCGTTTCGGGCGCGTCCCGGTGCTGCGCGCCTGCGCCGGGATGGGGATCGTCGGCCTGCTCATTTTCATTCTGGCGCCCACTGGCTGGCTCGTCTTCGTCGGCGCGATCCTCTGGGGCCTCGGTGCGTCCCTCGGCTTCCCGGTCGGCATGTCGGCCGCCGCCGACGGCTCGAAGAACGCGGCCGCCCGGGTGAGCGCGGTCGCCATGATCGGCTACTTCGCGTTCCTGGTTGGGCCGCCGGCGATCGGGCTGCTCGGCCAGGCCGTCGGCATCCTGAACGCCCTCTACGTGATCCTCGCGCTCATGGTGCTCGCCGGGCTGGCCGCGCCCGCCGCCCGCGAGCGCCGCACCTCGCCCTAACGAATTCGACGGAGATTCTGTCCGAATCGAGCGAATTTCGCGCCGATGGGGGGCCGGTATCCGAAAATCTCCGTCGAATCATGACCGAGGGGATGCCGGAGCGCGATTAGGCTCGACAGGTGCGCCTTGTTATTGCCAAATGCTCCGTTGACTACGCCGGAAGGCTCAGTGCGCATCTGCCGCTCGCCACCCGGCTCCTGATGATCAAGTCGGACGGCAGCGTTCTCGTTCACTCCGACGGCGGCTCGTACAAGCCGCTCAACTGGATGAGCCCGCCGTGCAGCCTGGCCGAATCCGAGCCCGACGCCGACCAGACGGATGCCGGCATCTCCGCCCTCTGGACGGTCACCCACGGCAAGACCGCCGACCAGCTCATCGTGAGCATCTACGAGGTGCTCCACGATTCGGCCCACGAACTCGGCATCGACCCCGGCCTGATCAAGGAGGGCGTCGAGGCTCACCTGCAGAAGCTCCTCGCCGAGCACATCCACCTGCTCGGCGACGGCCACACCCTCGTGCGCCGCGAGTACATGACGGCGATCGGGCCGGTCGACATCCTCGCGCGGGATGCCGCCGGCGGCTCGGTCGCGGTCGAGCTCAAGCGTCGCGGCGACATCGACGGGGTGGAGCAGCTCACCCGCTACCTCGAGCTGATGAACCGCGATCCGCACCTTGCGCCGGTGAGCGGCGTGTTCGCGGCGCAGGAGATCAAGCCGCAGGCGCGGACGCTGGCCGAGGACCGCGGCATCCGGTGCCTCGTGCTCGACTACGATGCCATGCGCGGCCTCGACGACACACGCTCCCGCCTCTTTTAGGCACACGCTCGGCTCCCGCCCTTCGGCGCCCGGATCTCCCCCGTGACCGGCCTCGATCCCTCCGTCAAGGGGCTGGCAACCCCGGGGCAATGGGCAATATAATTGCATTTTGCAAATATCGGTGTCTTTCACCTTAGGATTATCGAGTGAATCCGACTTTGACGCGCACTTGGAGCGCTATCCTCTTTGACCTCGACGGAACGATCACCGATTCCGCCCCGGCCATCACCAAATCCCTGGCGCGTACCTTCGCCCTCCTCGGCCGCCCCGTACCCTCGGACGCCGAGCTCCTCGCCTACGTGGGACCGCCCATGCTCGCCGCATTCCGCGAATACGCCGGAATGACGCCGGACGAAGCGGCCCAGGCCCTCGCCGTGTACCGCGCCGACTACCAGGGCGAGGTGTCGCTCGACACCGCCGTGTACCCCGGCCTGGCCGGCCTGCTCGAGCGCATCCACGCGGCGGGCATCCCGCTGGCCCTCGCAACGAGCAAGCCAGAGCACCACGCGATCGATATCCTCAAGCACTTCGACCTCGCCAAGTACTTCACGGTGATGGTCGGCGCATCCGACAGCGAGACGCGCAGCAGCAAGGCCGACATTGTCGCTGAAGCCCTGCGCCGCCTGGGCGCCGAGGGCGCCGACATCACGGCGCCGGTCATGGTGGGCGACCGCAGCTACGACGCCGAAGGCGCCGCCGCGAACGGCGTTCCGGCGATCCTCGTCGAGTGGGGCTACGGCTCCCCAGCCGAGGCCGCCGCCGCCACCGCCGTCGTGTACTCCGTCGACCAGCTCGCCAAGCTGCTGCTCGGCTAACC
>DHJB01000016.1 GCA_002404115.1 Microbacteriaceae bacterium UBA4731 | reverse complement strand
CATCACGTCGGTGTACCCCTCGACGACGACGACCTGGTGGCTGCGGGAGATGTCGCGTTTGGCGAGGTCGAGGCCGTAGAGCACCTGGGACTTGTGGTAAATCGGGGTTTCGGGGGTGTTCAGGTACTTGGGGCCCTTGTCGTCGTCGAGCAGCTTGCGCGCGCCGAATCCGATGGTCTGCCCGGTGATGTCCCTGATCGGCCAGACCAGGCGCCCGCGGAAACGGTCGTAGACGCCGCGGTCGCCGCTCGAGACGAGGCCCGACAGGGTCAGCTCCTCGGTGCTGAAGCCCTTGCCGCGCAGATGCTTGGTGAGTTCGTCCCAGCTCTTCGGGGCGAAGCCGACCCCGAAGCGCTCCGCGGCCTGGGAGTCGAAGCCGCGTTCGCCGAGGAACGTGCGGCCGACCTCGGCTCCGGCGCTGCCGAGCTGGGCGACGAAGAATTCGGCCGCGGCCTGGTTGGCCGCGTACAGGCGCGCCCGGTTGGTGTGGTCGGGGGCACCGCCGCCGTCTTCATAGTGCAGCTGGAGGCCCACCCGGCCGGCCAGGCGTTCGACGGCCTCCGAAAAGCTGACGTGGTCCATCTTCTGCAGGAACGAATAGACGTCGCCGCTCTCGCCGCAGCCGAAGCAGTGGTAAAACCCGACCTGTGGCCGCACGTGGAAGCTGGGACTGCGTTCGTCGTGAAAGGGACACAGGCCCTTCATCGACCCGACGCCGGCCGACTTGAGGGTCACGTAGTCACCGACGACATCGGCGATATTGGTGCGGGCCTTGACCTCTTCGATGTCGCTTTGTCGAATCAGGCCAGCCATAGCTGAATGCTAGTCCTGCCCACGAGTCAGTCCTGCACGAGACGCTCGTACCAGGCGAGCGCCGACTGGTCGGTGAGGCTCGCGACCTGGTCGACGACGACCCGTTTGCGGGCATCGTCGTCCTCTGCCTCATGCCAGTCCTCGCGGAACCCAGGGTCGAGTTGCGCGTCGCCGGTGGCGAGCAGGGCGTCGGCGAGCAGCGTGAGCACCTGGCGCTGCTGCACGTAGATCGGTTTGCGGGTGTTGCGGGTCATCACGAAGGTGGCCACGATGCCCTTGAGCACCGCGATCTCGGCCTGGATGTCCAGCGGCACCACGACGTGCGCGCCGAAGCGGATGAGGCTCTCCTGCGGGTACGCCTCGCGCGTCGCTCGCACGGCCGCCCCGCTGAATCGTCCGATCAGCTGGCTGGTCAGGTTCTTCAGCCGGCCCTGGTCGCGGCGGCCGGCCGTCCAGCCGTCGAGCCAGACGTCGAGGGAGTCGAGCCGGTCGAAGGCGGCGATCAGGTCGGCGTAGGAGAGCTCCCCGCCGGTCCACTCGTGCATGGACGACACGAGGTCGTCGTGGTCGACCCGGCTGCTGAGCAGGGCGACGTCCACGTATCCGTTGACGACGGCGTCCTCGAAGTCGTGCACGGAGTAGGCGATGTCGTCGGAGAGGTCCATCACCTGCGCTTCGATGCACAGCCGGCGGTCGGGCGCGCCCCGGCGAAGCCACTCGAAGGCGGCGAAGTCATCCCGATAGAAGCCAAACTTGGCGCGGCCGCTCGGGTCGGCGACCGAGGAGTCTTCCGGCCACGGGTACTTGCAGCTGGCGTCGAGGCTGGCGCGGGTCAGGTTCAGGCCGTAGCTGCGCCCGTCTTCCCCGAACACCTTGGGTTCGAGTCGGGTGAGCAGCCTCAGGGTCTGCGCGTTGCCCTCGAAACCGCCGATGTCGAGCGACCAGGCGCTGAGCGCCTTCTCGCCGTTGTGACCGAACGGCGGGTGCCCGATGTCGTGCGCGAGGCAGGCGGTGTCGACGATGTCGGGGTCGAGGTCGAGCCGCAGCGCGAGCTCACGGCCGATCTGGGCGACCTCGAGCGAGTGGGTGAGCCGGTTGCGGGCGAAGTCGAGGCCGGCGGTCGGGCTGAGCACCTGGGTCTTCGCGGCCAGGCGCCGCAGGGCGCTGGAGTGCAGCAGCCGGGCGCGGTCGCGGGCGAAGTCGCTGCGCCTGGAGCTGTGCTGCTCCGGTAGCCAGCGTTCCTCGTCGTGTTCGCCGTACCCTGTGCCGTTAGCCACCACTGGTGTCCCCTTCGCCTTCGGTGAGATTGGCGCGCTCGGCGCCGGCCAGCTCCTGGGAGTCGAGCCAGTGCTCGGGCAGGGCCGGCTTCTTCGGGGTTCCGGCGCGACCGCGCGGCCCCTCAGCCCCGAGGCCCGGGTACGGCATGTCCGCGTCGAGCGTGCCGAGCAGGTCGTCGAGCTGGGCCAGCGAGCCGACCATGGCCAGGCTCGCACGCAGGTCGCCGCCCACCGGGTAACCCTTGAAGTACCAGGCGACGTGCTTGCGGATGTCGCGGCAGGCGCGTTCCTCGCTGTCGAAGAACTCCACGAGCAGCTCAGCGTGACGGCGGAAAGCGCCGGCTACCTGGCCGAGGCTGGGCTGGATCGTGCCGGCCGCCGAGCCGGCCGAGGGGTCACGGAACGCCGCCGCGAGGTCACCGAACAGCCACGGGCGCCCCAGGCAGCCGCGGCCGACGACGACGCCGTCGCATCCGGTTTCGTCGACCATGCGCAGCGCGTCGGCGGCCGACCAGATGTCGCCGTTGCCGAGCACCGGCGTGCCGGTGATGGTGTTCTTGAGTTTCTCGATCGCCGACCAGTCGGCTTCGCCGGAGTAGAACTCGGCGGCGGTGCGGGCGTGCAGCGCGATCGCCGCGACGCCTGCTCCCTCGGCGGCCTTGCCGGCCTCGAGGTAGGTGAGGTGGTCGGAGTCGATGCCCTTGCGCATCTTCACGGTCAGCGGCACCGACCCGGCGGCCGCGACGGCGGCTTCGACGATCTGCCGGAACAGGCCGAGCTTCCAGGGCAGCGCGGCTCCCCCGCCCTTGCGGGTGACCTTGGGCACCGGGCAGCCGAAGTTCAGGTCGATGTGGTCGGCCCGGTCCTCGGCGACGAGCATGGTGACCGCCTCGGAGACGGTCTTCGGGTCGACCCCGTAGAGCTGGATCGAGCGGGTCGTTTCGCTCTCGTGGTGCGTGATCAGGCGCATCGACTCCGGCGTGCGTTCGACGAGGGCGCGGGAGGTGATCATTTCGCTGACGTACAGCCCGGCACCGAACTCGCGGCAGAGCCGACGGAACGCGGTGTTGGTGATGCCGGCCATCGGCGCGAGCACAACGGGAACGTCGAGCGCGAGCGGCCCGATCTTGAGCGGCGCCGCCGAGCTGAGCGTGGATGCAGGAGTCATTGTCTTCAATTCTCCCAGATACCCAGGACGCATCCGCTCATCTCCCCCGCGAAACCGCAGTCGTGGCTGTTATCAGCGCGTTTTAACGACCACAACTGCAGTTTCGCGGAAGGTGAGAGAGGAGAGGGAGCGGCTAGGAGCCGCAGGCGGAGCCGCCGCAGCAGCCGCCGCCGGACTGCCCGAGCAGCTCGATCGTGGGAACGGGAGCGACCTCGGTGGTGACGTCGTCGACGGGGGCGGTGATGGCTGCGGTCATGGTGTTTTCTCCTCGGATTTCTCGGTCAGCGCCTGGCTGAGGGCTTGGGCAAACGTATCAGGATCCTGCGCGCCGGAGATGCCGTACTTCCCGTCGATCACGAAGAACGGGACACCCTGGATGCCGTAGGCGGTGGCCTGGGCAACATCCGCTTTGACGTCGGCCAGGAATTCGTGCTCGGTGAGCGCCCGCACGACGTCGGCCCGGTCCAGGCCGATGCTCGCGGCCAGGTCGGCGAGGTCGTCGATTCGCCCGACGTGGCCGCCGTCGACAAAGTACGACTTGAGCAGGGCTTCCTTCATATCGAGCTGGCGGCCGCGGGACTTGGCGTAGTGGAGCAGCTCATGCGAGATGACCGTGTTGGTCTGGTGCACGGAGTCGTAGTCGTAGTGCAGGCCGACGCTCTCGGCGATGCCGGTGACGCGTTCGAGCATTTCCTCGACCTGCTTGAGCGGCAGGCCCTTGCGCTGGCTGAGGTAGTCGATGGGGCTGCCGTCGAAGTCGACCGGGGTATCCGGCGCGAGTTCGAAGCTGTGGTACTCGACCTCGATGTCTCCGCCGAAGATGGCGGCGCCTGCCTCGAATTTGCGCTTACCGATGTAGCACCAGGGGCACTGCACATCGGACCAGATGTCTACTTTGATGGTTTCGCTCACTCTGGCGCAACCGTTTTCACCCTGCCGAGTATTCCCGGTTAGCCTCGATCACCGGTCGGGTTGAGGAATTGGCGGAGAGTTACACAGCAAATGTACTTTGATCAGGGTAAATAGGCTTACCACAGCAACTATTCACCACATCAAGAGACATCTCGAAGCTGCAACTGTTCCATGGACCAACGTCCCTGTGGGCGACCTTCGACGAT
>DHJB01000078.1:6205-20028 GCA_002404115.1 Microbacteriaceae bacterium UBA4731 | reverse complement strand
CGCAAGCTGCTCGAGAAGCAGAAAGAGGGCAAGAAGCGCATGAAGATGGTCGGCAGGGTCGAGGTGCCGCAGGAGGCCTTCATCGCCGCCCTCTCCGGCGACGAACCACCGAAGAAAGAGAAGAAGTAACCGGATGCGCCGCGCAACATTCACCGACGCCGCCGTGACCTACGGGGCCATCGGCGGCACCCTCGCGCCCGACCTGCTCCGCTACCCGCCGAAGGGCCACCGGCCCCTCGAACGGAGCGTCAAGCTCGGCAGCGGCGATGAGCGGTTCCGGGTGGCCTCGAAGTTGCTGATGACCTGGGGCATCCAGCGCGGAAGCGGCATGACCGTGACCGACCTGGAGAGCGGGACCGGCGTGCAGTACACCGGGGTCGTGTTCAACCCGGACGGCACGCCGGCCGCCGGGCAGCAGCGCCCGGGCAACGAGTCGACCTTCGCGGAGGACGGCACGCCCTACATCGTGAACGGCATGACCGCCCAGCTGAAGATTCCCGTCGGACCGTTCACCGTCACGGCACCCGTGCGCGTCGTGTACGTGATCGACGAGGCCGACCGGATCGGCTTCGCCTACGGCACCATGAAGGGGCATCCGGCCAGCGGCGAGGAGTCCTTCGTCGTCGAGAAACACGACGACAACTCCGTGTGGCTGACGATCCGGGCCTTCTCCCGCCCGAGTACCTGGTACTACCGCCTGGCCTGGCCGATCCTGCGGCTGCAGCAGGCCAGATTCACCAAGAGCTACCTCCGGGCCCTGCACCCGGCCGGCGCGGCGTAGGCCATGGCCGGCCCTCACCCGATCGGAGACCCGGCCCCGCTCGACGGACTGCTCCCGGCGTCGGCCGCCGTCGGCGCGCCCGAACGCGACTTCGGCGTCTACCTGCACGTCCCGTTCTGCCGGGTGCGCTGCGGCTACTGCGACTTCAACACCTACACGGCCACCGAGCTGCGCGGCGTCAAGCAGAGCGATTACGCCGGCCAGGCCGTTCTCGAGGTCGAGGCCGCCGGGCGCATCCTCGCCGACTCCGGTGTTCCGGCCAGGCCGGCATCGACCGTGTTCTTCGGCGGCGGCACGCCGACGCTGCTTCCGGTCGATCACCTGGCCCGGATGCTGCAGGCGGTGCGCTCCCAATGGGGCCTGGCTGCGGGCGCCGAGGTCACCACCGAGGCCAACCCCGACTCCGTCGACGCCGCCTACCTCGCGTCCCTCAAGGAGGCCGGCTTCACGCGCGTCTCGTTCGGCATGCAGTCGGCCGTGCCCAGGATCCTGGCCACGCTGGAACGCACCCACGATCCAGAGCGGGTGCCGCTCGTCGTGCGGTGGGCGCGCGAGGCCGGCCTCGACGTGAGCCTCGACCTGATCTACGGCACGCCGGGGGAGACCATCGTCGACTGGCGCGCGAGCCTGGAGCACGCACTCAAGCAGGCCCCCGACCACCTCAGCGCCTACTCGCTGATCGTCGAGGACGGCACGAAGCTTGCCCGCCAGATCCGCCGCGGCGAGGTCGCCCAGCCCGACGAGGACCTCCAGGCGGAGTTCTACGAGCTCGCCGACGAGCTCCTCGGCCGGGCCGGCTACGGCTGGTACGAGGTGAGCAACTGGGCCACGGATGCCGCGCACAGGTCCCGCCACAACCTCGCCTACTGGACCAGCCAGGACTGGTGGGGCGTCGGACCCGGCGCGCACAGCCACGTCGGCGGCGTGCGCTGGTGGAACGTCAAACACCCGGCCGCGTACGCCGACCGGGTGCTCGCCGGGCACTCCCCGGCCGCGGGCCGCGAAACGCTCGACGAGGCGACGCGGGAGGTCGAGCGCGTGCTGCTGCTCACCCGCATCCGGGAGGGCATCCCGGTCGACTCGCTGTCGCCGCAGGGCCGCCGCGAGGTCGCCGGCCTGATCGCCGACGCGCTGATCGACGGCAGGGCAGCCCTCGCCGGGTCAATCGAACTCACCCTGAGGGGCCGTTTGCTGGCGGATGCCGTCGTCCGGCGGCTGCTCGCCGACTGACCCCCGAGGTCGAGACTCCTAACCCACGAACCTGATCGTCAACGGGTACGTGTAGTACTCGCCCCGGTTCGCGGCAAGCGCCGCCATGATGCCGAACACGATGGCCAAGAGCCAGGCAGCGAAGAGCACGAGAAACCCGACCAGCACAACGGTGAGGATGCCGCCGACCACGTACGCGATCATCAGCGTGATCTGGAAGTTCAGGGCCGTCTGCGCATGAGCGCGGATGAACGGCCCCCTGTCCTTGAGCACGATGTAGCCGATCAGCGCCGGCAGGAATCCGAACAGGATCCCGCCGATGTGGATGAGGGTCGCCCACAACTTCTCGTCGGCCGGGCTCATCTGGGCGGGCGCCTGGTATGGGTTGGCAGGCGGGGGAGGTGCGGACATCCTGTTTCCTTCTTCTCGGGCGCTACTTGATCAGGCGCAGGGCGAACGGATACCGGTAGTGCTGCCCGTTCTTGGCCTGCATGTAGCCGAGGATCGAGAAGATCACGCCGACGATCCAGAGGATCCAGGAGAACCCGGAGAAGAGCCCGCCGATCCCGAACGTGACCACCGCCAGGATGCTGGCGATGATGTTGATCGCGACGTAGCCGAACAGCAACGTGATCTGGAAGTTCAGGGCTTCCTTCGCTTCGACCGCGGTGAACCGGCCGCGGTCCTTGAAGACGATCCAGATGATGAGCGACGGCAGGAAACTCAGGATCCCGCCCAGGTGGGCGAAGGAGCCCCACTGCACATCGTCGGCCTCGCTCAGCGGTGCGCCCGCAACGGGTGCGCCGGGCTGGTACGGCTGCTGGTAGGGCTGTTGGCCGGGCTGCTGGTACGGCTGGCCTGGCGGGCGCTGCAGGTTCGGGTCTTCGGGCGGCTGAACGTTGGGGTCGCTCATTATCGTGCCTTTCAGCGAAGGGTCAGTGTGCACTTATATGCATAACGTACTGCGCCCGATCATCCGGTCGCAATGGCTGACCCCCAGCCGGTCGCGATATGATTGGCACTCAATCATTGCGAGTGCTAACGACTGGTCAAGGGAGGCGATCGCATCATGGTTTCTGATCGCAGTCTCGAGGTGCTGAGGGTCATCGTGCAGGACTACGTCGCGTCCCGCGAACCGGTCGGCTCGAAGTCGATCGTCGACCGCCACTCCTTCGGAGTCTCGGCGGCAACGATCCGCAACGACATGGCCGTCCTCGAGGAGGAGGAGCTGATCGTCGCCCCGCACACCTCCTCCGGGCGTATCCCCACCGACAAGGGCTACCGGGTGTTCGTCGACCACCTGGCCGACCTGCGGCCCCTCTCGCCGGCGCAACGCCAGGCCATCGAGACTTTTCTCGGCCAGTCGGCCGACCTCGACGAGGTGCTGGCCCGCAGCGTGCGACTCCTCTCGCAGCTCACCCACCAGGTTGCCCTCGTGCAGTACCCCTCGCTGTCCCGCGCAACGGTGCGCCACGTCGAGCTCGTCCCGCTGACCGGAACCCGCATCCTCTCCGTGCTCATCACCGACTCCGGCCGGGTCGAGCAGCGCGTGATCGATCTGCCCCGCACCATCGACGAGCGCGAGCTCGGCGAGGTGCGCGCCCGCCTGAACGCCGCCGTCGGCGGACTCAGTATGGCCGGGGCGGCCGCCGCGCTCACGGCCGGCGCCGGACTCGGGCCGCGCGAAGTGCAGGATGTCGTGGGCCCGATCACGGCCGCGCTGATCGAGCAGATCGGCGCTAACCGCCAGGACAAGCTCGTGATGGCGGGTGCCGCGAACCTGGTTCGCGAAGAGGGAGACTTCTCCGGGAGCATCTACCCGGTGCTCGAAGCCATCGAGGAGCAGGTGGTGCTGTTGCGCCTGTTCGGCGAGATGGCGACCGACCAGCACGGCGTCTCGGTGAGCATCGGGCGTGAGAACGCGCCGTTCGGCCTCAGCGAGACATCCGTCCTTACCAGCGGCTACACCGCGCCGGGCGGTGACCTCGCCCGGCTGGGCGTGCTCGGCCCGACCCGCATGGACTATTCCAACAACATGGCGGCCGTTCGTGCGGTCGCCCGGTATCTTTCGCGCCTCCTTGGCGAGAACTGATCCTTTTCCGACCAACACTGCCCCCAGAACCCGCAAGGAGAGCCATCTGTGGCTGACCACTACGAAGTACTCGGCGTCGCGCGCGACGCCTCAACGGACGAGATCAAGAAGGCCTACCGGCGCCTCGCCCGCCAGCTCCACCCCGACGTGAACCCGGGGGCGGACGCCTCCGAGCGCTTCAAAATGGTGACGCACGCCTACGACGTGCTGAGCGACGCGAAACAGCGCGACAACTACGACCGCGGCGGCAACGGCCGCTCGGGCGGCGGCGGAGGGTTCTCCGATGCCAACTTCGGCAACTTCGGCGACATCTTCGAAACGTTCTTCGGCGGCGGCACCACCACCCGCGGCCCGCGTTCCCGCCGCGAGCGAGGCCAGGACGCGCTCATCCGGGTCGAGCTCGACCTCGACGAGGTCATCTTCGGCACGCATCGCGACATCGAGGTGGACACGGCCGTCGTCTGCGCCAGTTGCAGCGGCACGTGCTGCCAGCCCGGCACCTCGCCGGTCACCTGCGACATCTGCCACGGCACCGGCAGCATCCAGCGCGCCGTGCGCTCCCTGCTCGGCAACGTGATGACGTCGAGCCCCTGCGGCTCCTGCCGGGGGTACGGCACCATCATCGCCACCCCCTGCGTCACCTGCCAGGGCCAGGGCCGCGTGCGCGCGCGCCGCGCGGTGCCCGTCGACATCCCGGCCGGCGTCGAGACCGGCCTGCGCCTGCAGATGCCCGGCAGCGGCGAGGCCGGCCCGGCCGGCGGCCCCAACGGCGACCTCTACCTCGAGATGAAGGTGCGCCACCACGACGTGTTCAGCCGCGACGGCGACGACCTGCTGTGCACGCTCGAAATCCCGATGACGGATGCCATCCTCGGCACCACCGCGACGGTGGCGGCGCTCGACGGCGACGTCGGGGTCGAGCTGAAGTCCGGCGTGCAGAGCGGCGAGATCATCACGGTCAAGGACCGCGGCGTGACCAAGCTGCGCGGCACGGGGCGCGGCGACCTGCGGATCGGCGTGCAGGTGGTCACCCCCACCAAGCTGGACCACAAGGAGCGCGAGCTGATCGAGCAATTCGCCGCCAGGCACAAGGCGCAGGCCCCCTCGCTCAGCCACTTCCAGCAGGGACTGTTCGCGAAGCTCCGCGATCGGTTCCTCGGCTAAGGCCCGTTCATGGCGCATTTCTTCCTCGACGAGTCGCTCCGCGCCCACGACTGCGCCCCCGGCGCGGTCGTCAGCGTCGGCGGCAGCGAGGCCAGGCACGCCGTCACCGTCAGCCGAATCCGCCCGGGCGAGCACCTGCAGCTCGGGAACGGGGCCGGGATGATGCTGGCCGGCACGGTCGTCACCGCCGGGCCCACCGAACTCACCCTCCGGGTGGACACCATGGCGGAGACGCCGCCGGCCACGCCGCGCATCCGTCTCGTGCAGGCCCTCGCCAAGGGCGACCGCGACGAGCTGGCCATCCAGGCCGCCACCGAACTGGGCGTCGACGGGGTCATCCCGTGGGCGGCCGCGCGTTCGGTGACGCGGTGGGAGGGCGCCAAGATCGCCAAGGGCCACGACCGCTGGGCGAGCATCGTGCGCGAAGCCAGCAAGCAGTCGATCCGGCCGTGGTTGCCGGATGTCGCCCAGCTCACGAGCACGAAGCAGCTGGCCACCCTCGCCGCGACGACCCGGATGCTGCTGCTCGAGCCAACGGCGACCGGCCGGCTCACCGAGGTCGCCCCGCCGACGGACGACCGCGACATCCTGCTCGTCGTCGGGCCCGAGGGCGGGATCTCCCCGGCCGAACTCACCGCGCTCGAAGCGGCCGGTGCTGCCCGGGTGCGCCTCGGCGACACGGTGCTGCGCACCTCCACCGCCGGGCCGGCCGCGCTCGCGATCCTCAACGCGACGCTCGGCCGCTGGTAGCGCGCGCTTAAGATAGAGATATGTCTCCCACTGGCGCAGAACCCTCCGTCTTCAGCCGTATTGCCGCGCGCGAAATCCCGGCGACGATCGTCGCGGAAACCGACCGGATCATCGCGTTCAACGACATCGCCCCGAAGGCGCCCGTGCACGTCGTCGTCGCCACGAAGACCCAGCAGTACCGCAATGTGGTCGAACTCGCGGCAGGCGACCCCGGGCTGCTCGCCGAACTCGTCGAGGTGGCCAGGCAGATCGCCGACGAACGCACCGACGGGGAATTCCGCCTCATCTTCAACACGGGCGCGGCTGCCGGCCAGACCGTGTTCCATGTGCACGCCCACGTCCTGGGCGGGCACCTGAGGGAGGGCACCCTTGGCGCCCGGTGACGCAGAGCGTCCCGCCGGTGCCCCGCAGGCGCAGGGCGAAGTGAAGGTGCTCGTCGACGGAATCGCGATGGTGCGCCTCCTCGGCCCGCAGGACCGGTTCCTCGGCACCATCGAGAAGCAGTACCCGGGCGTCAGCGTGCACGTTCGCGGCAACGAAATCACCCTGACCGGTGAGAGCAGCCAGGTCGACGCGGTCCGCCTGCTGATCGACGAACTCCAGGAGACGATCCGAGGCGGCCAGGAGCTCGACGAGGCCGAGGTGGCGAACTCCGCCCGGATGCACGCCGACCCGTCGTCCGGTTCGGCCGGGCTGCTCGGCCAGCCCATCCTCACCTCCCGCGGCAAGAGCATCCGCCCGAAGACGATCGGCCAGAAGCAGTACGTCGATGCGATCGACGAGAACACGATCGTGTTCGGAATCGGGCCGGCCGGAACGGGCAAGACCTACCTCGCCATGGCCAAGGCCGTGCAGGCCCTGCAGCGCAAGGAGGTCGACCGGATCATCCTCACCCGCCCGGCCGTCGAGGCCGGGGAACGCCTCGGCTTCCTGCCCGGCACCCTCACCGAGAAGATCGACCCGTACCTGCGCCCGCTCTACGACGCGCTCTACGAAATGATGGACCCGGAACTCGTGCCCAAGCTCCTCGCCGCCGGGACGATCGAGGTCGCGCCGCTCGCGTACATGCGCGGCCGCACCCTCAACTCGTCGTTCGTCGTGCTCGACGAGGCCCAGAACACGACGCCGGAGCAGATGAAGATGTTCCTCACCCGCCTCGGTTTCGGTTCGAGGATGGTGATCACCGGCGATATCACCCAGGTCGACCTGCCGGCCGGGTCCAGCGGACTCAGGCTGGTCACCCGCGTGCTCGACAACATCGCCGACATCACGTTCGTGCGGCTTACCAGCGCGGATGTCGTGCGCCATTCGCTCGTCGGACGCATCGTCGACGCGTACACCGAATACGACGCGCAGAAGCAGGCCCAGCGCTACGAAAGCGAACAGGCCCGTGAATTCGCCAACCGCGCGGAACGCCGTTCCAGCGGCCCCCGCCCCCCGAAACGGAGACCGACGTGAGCATCGACGTCAACAACGAATCGAACATCCCGGTCGACGAGGCTGCCCTCCTCCGCCTGGCCGCGTTCGCGCTCGACGCCATGCACGTGCACGCGGACGCCGACCTCTCGATCGTGCTGGTCGACGAGGGCGCCATGGAGCAGCTCCACGTGCAGTGGATGGACGAGCCCGGCCCCACCGACGTCCTGAGCTTCCCGATGGACGAGCTGCGCCCCGGCACGGAGGAAACCGAGACCCCGCCCGGGCTGCTCGGCGACATCGTGCTCTGCCCGCAGGTTGCCCAGGCGCAGGCGGAAACCGCCGGCCACAGCACCCAGGAGGAGCTGCTCCTGCTGACCACCCACGGGATCCTGCACCTGCTCGGCTTTGACCACGCCGAACCGGCGGAGGAGAAGGAAATGTTCGGTATCCAGCGGGACATCCTGATCGGCTTCGCCATGCAGGAACGACAAAAATCCTGATGATCATCGGGTGGTTCCTCGCAGCGGCAATTGTGCTGGTCGCCTTCGGTGGCCTCATGGCCGCGGTGGACGCCGCCATCACCGCGCAATCACGCGCCGATATCGCCGCACTGGCCCAGGCATCCCGGGCGAGACGGTCGCTCAACGCGATCGCGGCCGACACCGGCGCGCACCTCAACGCCGTCAGCTTCATGCGCATCATCGCCGAGACGACGGCCGCGGTGCTGGTGACGCTGGTGTTCGCGACCACGATCGACGAACTGTGGATCGCCCTTCTCCTGTCCGCGCTGATCATGACGGCCGTCTCGTTCGTGCTCGTCGGGGCGAGCCCGCGCAGCGTCGGACGCGCCCACCCCACCACGCTGCTGGCGGCAACCGCGCCGCTCGTGCATTTCCTGCGGATGCTGCTCGGCCCGGTCGCGAACGCCCTGGTCGCGCTCGGCAACCGGGTGACCCCGGGCCGCACCCGCCTGGCCACCTTCACCTCGGAGGACCAGCTGCTCAGTATGGTCGACGAGGCCACAGAGCTCGAAGTGCTCGAGGAGCAGGACCGCGAGCTCATCCACTCGATCTTCGAGTTCAACGAGACCGTCGTGCGTGAGGTCATGATCCCGCGCACCGACATGGTCACCATTGACGCCGACGCCTCCATCGGAGCCGCGATGGGCCTGTTCCTGAGCAAGGGATTCTCGAGGGTCCCCGTCGTCGACGGCGAGGTCGACGACGTCACCGGCATCCTGTACCTCCGCGACGTGTCCCGGCTCGTCTACGAGCGACCGCTCAATGCGGAGGCCCTGACCGTTGGCGAGCTGGCCAGGCCGGCGCTGTTCGTGCCGGAGTCGAAGAAGGCCGACGACCTGCTCCGCCAGATGCAGCTGGAATCCAACCACCTTGCGATGGTCGTCGACGAGTACGGCGGAATCGCCGGCCTGTGCACCCTGGAAGACCTGATCGAGGAACTCGTCGGCGACATCTCCGACGAGTACGACCGCGATGTGGTCGAGGTCGAGGATCTCGGCAATGGCCGCTTCCGCGTGGCCGCACGGCTTCCCGTCGACGAACTCGGCGAACTGTTCGACCTGGACCTGGACGACGACGAGGTCGACTCGGTCGGCGGGCTCCTGGCGAAGGCGCTCGGGCGGCTCCCGGTGGCCGGGTCGGTCGCGTCGACGAGCGGGCTCCTCCTCACCGCCGAGCGCACCGAGGGCCGACGCAAGAGAATTAGCACAGTGCTGGTGGAACGAGACGAAGCGCTGATTGATGCGCAGACGGCATTCCGCGGAATGCCGGACGATGAAGGAGCGAATGGGCATGGCTAAAGAAACCGACTATCGGGCGGGATTCGTGTCCTTCGTGGGGCGTCCGAACGTGGGCAAGTCCACGCTGACCAACGCGCTCGTGGGGGAGAAGGTCGCGATCACCTCGTCGAAGCCGCAGACCACCCGCCGCGCCATCCGTGGCATCGTGCACCAGAAGCACGGCCAGCTGATCCTGGTCGACACCCCCGGCATCCACCGCCCGCGCACCCTGCTCGGCGAACGCCTCAACAGCCTCGTTCAGACGACGCTCGCCGGCGTCGACGTGATCGGCCTGTGCATCCCCGCGAACGAGCCGATCGGTCCGGGCGACCGCTTCATCAACGAGCAGCTGGATGCCTTCCCGCGCGCCAAGAAGGTGGCCATCGTCACCAAGATCGACGCCTCGTCGAAGACGAACGTGGCGGCGCAGCTCCTCGCCGTCTCGCAGCTGCGGGACTGGGAAGCGATCGTGCCGATCTCCTCGACCAGCCGCATCCAGCTCGACGTGCTCAGCGCGGAACTGCTGCGCCTGCTGCCCCCGGCAGAGGCGCCGCTGTACCCGGCCGACGCGGTCACCGACGAGAGCCTCGAGTCGCGCATCTCCGAGTACATCCGCGAGGCGGCGCTCGAGGGCGTCACCGACGAACTGCCGCACTCGATCGCCGTGACGATCGACGACATGATCGAGCGCGACGACCAGGAGCTGGTGGAAATCTACGCCAACCTCTTCGTCGAACGCGACAGCCAGAAGGGCATCATCATCGGCAAGTCGGGCAGCCGGCTGAAGGACGTCGGGATGCGTGCGCGCAAGCAGATCGAGCCGCTCGTCGGCAAGCGCGTCTTCCTCTCGCTCCGGGTCAAGGTCGCCAAGGAATGGCAGCGCGACCCCAAGCAGCTCGGCCGTCTCGGCTTCTGATCTCGCCTCTCCTGCCCACCTTGTCCGTTGCGGTCGAGACTGCCCGGTACGCCGGGCAATCTCGACCGCAACGGACAATCTCGGCGACCGTCCCGTGAGCAGGCAGCCGTTCGCGCTCGCCTACGCGCTGCTGCTCCTCCTGGCCGGCCTGGCTACCGGGGCGGTCCAGGGACCGTCGCGGTCGCTTCGCCTGCTGCTCGGCACCGGATACGAGTCCGTGATCGACAACGGGCACTGGTGGTCGCCCGTCACCTCCGTGTTCTTCGTCGACAACGGCGCCGAACTGCTCCTGGCCCTCGCGGCGGCCGTGCTGGTGCTGGGGTTCGCCGAGCGGCTGATGGGCACCTGGCGCACCATCGTCGCCTTCTTCGGCACGGCGATCATCGGCGCCGGGGTCGGGCTCCTCGTGCAGTACGCGGGCGTCGCCGGGGGAGAGCTGTGGTCGCGGGGCGTCAGCGAGCTCTGGGCGCTGGATCCGTTCACCCCGATCTTCGGCGCCGTGATGGCCGCGAGCTGCTTCGCCGGACCGCTCTGGCGGCGTCGCATCCGGGTGCTCACGCTGTCGACCGCCGTGGTCCTCGTGCTGTATTCCGGCCAGCCGTCCGACCTGTACCGGCTCATCGGCGCCCTCGCGGGCCTGGGCGCCGGGGCGCTCTTCCGGCCGCACCGCATCGACCTCACGTGGCGACGCAGCTCCGACCATGAGACCCGCACCCTCCTCGCCGCGATCGTCGGGGTGCTCGCGGTCGGGCCGCTGATCACGATCTTCTCGGGGGCACGGTTCGGCGTGCTCGCGCCGCTCGGGCTGCTGCTCAGCCAGGACGTGCCATCCGTCGCCGACGTCCTCGACCGGTGCCTGGTCGGCAACATCACGCGCCAATGCGTGCAGGAACTGACACTCGCCCGCGTCGACGGGGTGGGGCCGGTGATGGTCAGCCTGCTGCCGCTCCTCACCCTGCTCGTGGCCGCGTTCGGTCTGGCGCGCGGGCGGCGTTTGGCGGCGTGGCTCGCCATCGTCGTCAATGCCGCCCTGGGGACACTGGGCGCCTTGTACTACGGACTGCTGCCGATTTCCGGCCAGCCGTACGCATCGCCCTGGCATTCCGCCCGGTACTGGGAGGTGGCGCTCATCCTCATCGTCTCGGTGCTCGTGCCGCTCGCGATCGCGGTCGTCCTGGCGGCGAACCTCGCGCACTTCCCGGTGCGCAGCCGCCCCGGTCATCGCCGACGATTCGTCGCCACCGTTGTGCTGGGCTTCGTCGTCCTGTCCGCCGTCTATGTGGGGGGCGGCTGGCTGCTCCGCGACCACTTCCGCCCTTCGGCCACCCTGCTCGACCTGGTGGCGGATGTCCCTGAGCGGTTCATTCCGGTCGGCTTCCTGGGGCTCGAACGGGCCGCCTTCCTGCCGACCGACTGGCTCTCCAGCACGCTCTACCAGTGGGTTGGCCCGGTGTTCTGGATCGTCGTCATCGGTGGCGCCGTGCTGTCCCTCCGAAACAGCGCCGTCGGGGCTGACCGCCAGGACCGGGCGCGCCTGCGCGCGCTGCTCGCCCGCGGCGGAGGCGGTTCCCTGGCCTTCATGACGACCTGGGAGGGCAACTCGCTGTGGTTCAACCAGGCCGGCAGCGTGGCCATCGCGTACCGCGTCGTCAACGGGGTGGCCATCACGACGACGGAACCGGTCGGGCCGCGAGCGGATGCCGAGCAGGCGGTCGCCGATTTCGCGACCATGTGCGACCACCACGGCTGGATCCCCGTCTTCTACAGCCTCCACGACTCCTGGTCCCCGCTGTTCGAGCGCTTGGGCTGGCAGTCGATGGGCGTGGGTGAGGAGACGATTCTTCGGCCGAGGAACTGGGACACGACGGGCAGGAAGTGGCAGGACATCCGTTCGTCCATCAATCGGGCGTCCCGGGCCGGCGTGCGCGCCGAGTGGACGACGTATCGGGCGCTGCCCCGGCTCCAGGCCCGGCAGATCGCCGAAATATCCGAGCTGTGGGTGCAGGAGAAGGAGTTGCCGGAGCTCGGCTTCACCCTCGGCGGGCTCGATGAGCTGCGCGACCCCGCGGTTCGGCTCATGCTCGCGATCGACGCCGACGACCGTGTGCACGCCGTGACGAGCTGGCTGCCCAGCTTCCGCGACGGCGTCGTCGTCGGCTGGACCCTCGACTTCATGCGCCGCCGGCCGGACAGCATGAACGGCGTGATGGAGTTCCTGATCGCCCAGACGGCCACCGCGATGAGCCTGCAGCCGGAGATCGAGTTCCTCAGTCTCTCCGCGGCGCCGCTGGCGCAGACCGGCGGGACGGGCGACCTGCAGCAGCAGGGGAGCAGCCTGGCGGCGCGCACGCTCGCCTTCATCGGTCGGGCGCTGGAACCGGTGTACGGGTTCACCTCCCTGCTCGCTTTCAAGCGCAAGTTCCAGCCGGAGTTCCACCCCTTGTTCATGGCATTCCCGGATCCGGTGGCGTTGCCGACCATCGGGCTGGCGCTCGCGCGGGCCTACCTGCCCTCGCTCTCGGTGCGGCAGGCGATGACCTTCGCCAGGAACCTCGGCTAGCGCCACCCCCGCCACCGCCGCCGAGATTGACAGTTCCGGTCGAGATTGACCGGCACACCAGGCAATCTCGACCGCAACGGACAATCTCGGCAACCTGGGCGGCCGTTGCCGCATCGTGAGGAAAACCCCAGCCAACGGTGCTAGCCTAAAAGGGTGCTGTTCGGTGTGCTCCTCCTTAGCTGCCGCGACGAGTCCTAATCTGAGGCCTCACTCGTCGCGGAGTTTGTCGTTGGCTGAAACCGACACCTGCGAGGAGATAACAGATCATGAAGAATAACCAGAAACCATCGGCGATGCCGATCCACAAGTACCGCCCGTACCACGAGCAGTTCCGCGTCGAACTGCCCGACCGTACCTGGCCGTCCAAGCACATCGAGGTCGCCCCGCGCTGGTGCGCTGTCGATCTGCGCGACGGCAACCAGGCGCTCATCGATCCGATGAGCCCCGAGCGCAAGCGCATCATGTTCGACCTGCTGGTCCGCATGGGCTACAAGGAGATCGAGGTTGGTTTCCCCTCAGCCAGCCAGACCGACTTCGACTTCGTGCGCAGCCTGATCGACCAGGACGCCATCCCGGACGACGTCACCATCCAGGTGCTGACCCAGGCGCGCGAACACCTGATTAACCGCACCTACGAGTCCATCGCCGGCGCCAAGCAGGCCATCGTGCACTTCTACAACTCCACCAGCGTGCTGCAGCGCGAGGTCGTGTTCCGCGAAGACAAGCAGGGCATCACCGACATCGCCCTGACCGGCGCGCGCCTCTGCCGCGCCGCCGAGGCAACGATCCCCGGCACGGTCGTCTACTACGAGTACTCGCCGGAGAGCTACACCGGCACCGAACTCGAGTTCGCCGTCGACGTGTGCAACCAGGTCATCGAGGTGCTCGCGCCCACCGCCGAGCGCAAGGTGATCATCAACCTGCCGGCCACGGTCGAAATGGCCACCCCGAACGTCTACGCCGACTCGATCGAGTGGATGTCCCGCCACCTGGCGCACCGCGAGAACATCATCCTCTCGCTGCACCCGCACAACGACCGCGGCACGGCCATTGCCGCCGCCGAGCTGGGCTACCTGGCCGGGGCTGACCGCATCGAGGGCTGCCTGTTCGGCAACGGCGAGCGCACCGGCAACG
>DHJB01000078.1:0-6082 GCA_002404115.1 Microbacteriaceae bacterium UBA4731 | reverse complement strand
CGCACCGGCAACGTCGACCTGGTCGCCCTGGGCATCAACATGTTCACGCAGGGCATCGACCCGCAGATCGACTTCGGCAACATCGACGAGATCAAGCGCACCGCGGAGTACTGCAACCAGCTGCCCGTCCCCGAGCGCAGCCCGTGGGCCGGCGACCTCGTCTTCACGGCGTTCAGCGGGTCACACCAGGACGCCATCAAGAAGGGCTTCGAGGCCATGGCGGCGGATGCTGCCAGGCAGGGTCGCTCCGTTGACGACCTGCTCTGGGCGGTCCCGTACCTGCCGATCGACCCGAAGGACCTCGGCCGCAGCTACGAGGCCGTGATCCGTGTCAACTCGCAGTCCGGTAAGGGCGGCGTGGCCTACCTGCTGAAGACCGACCATGCCCTCGACCTGCCGCGGAAGCTGCAGATCGAGTTCTCCGGCGTCGTGCAGGCCAAGACCGACGCCGAGGGCGGCGAGGTGACGAGCGAGCAGATCTGGGAGATCTTCAACGACGAGTACCTGCCGGCGAAGCACTCGAACCCGGATGCCAAATGGGGACGCTTCGAGCTCTACTCGACTCGGACCGCGAGCGACCTGTCCGGCACCGTCGACCTGACGGTGGACCTGCGCGACGACCGGACCGTGGCCAACGCGACGGGCTCCGGCAACGGTCCGATCGCGGCGTTCCTCGGTGTCATGGCCGAGCGGGGCATCGCCATCACCCTGTACGACTACGTCGAGCACGCCATGTCGGCCGGCGGTGACGCCCTCGCCGCCGCCTACGTCGAACTCGACGTCAACGGCAAGCGGTTCTGGGGCGTCGGAATCGACGCGGACATCTCGACCGCGTCGCTGAAGTCCGTCGTCTCGGCCGTCAACCGCGGCATCCGCTCCGAGGTCGGCGACCGCACGCTCGCCTCGGTCTAGGCAGCGCTCCGCAGCAGTACACGCACCAGCAGTACACACACCGCCGGTTTCGCCGGGAGTCGCCCCTCTGGGCGGCCCCGGCGGAACCGGCGCCGTGCTTCGTCGCCGAGTTTCAGCGGCGGGCGGGGACCCGGGCCGCGCGAGCCGGAGCGGTAGTAACCGACGACTCCGACGACTCCGGGGACACCTCGGCAATGCCGAGCAGACCGGAGACGTCGTCGATCGCGGCGACCAGGAGGTCGCGCAGCCGGGCATCCGCATCGGGGATGCAGGCCTCTGCGAGGCCCTGCACGGCGACGCGCATGATGGAATCGGCCGTGCCCAGGGTGAACCTCAAGCGCGACCTGGGCCCGAATGAGCCAATGAACTCCTGCGCCCAGCGTTCGGTGCCCGGCGCCTGGTCGAATGCGGCCCGGCTGAGCGCCGACAGTTCCCTGGGCCGGTCGCCGAGGCCGGCGAGGTGGCGTTCACAGGTCAGGATGCCGACGGCGAGCGCACGCTGGCGTTGCTCGCTGGCGACCGCGAGCGCCGCCGTCCCCGCGCGCAGGGCAACCACCATCGCGATCCGTTCGTCGCCTCCGCGCAGGCCGATGACCGAGGGAATCAGGGAGACCAGCTCCGACCGGGAATCGTCGGACGTGCAGTCGTTCACCATTCGAGCCAGCGAGGCGAGCGCGGGGTGGGTGCACGAGGGGTGGTCGCTCCAGGCCTCGCCCGCGAGGTACGAGGCGAATTCCATGAAACACCCGCCACTGCGGGGGGTGCGATGTTTGCCGCGCGAGAGCACCGGCATCAGTTCGGGCGCTCCGCCCGCCATTGATTTCATGAGGTACCTCCATCCGAAGTTGTCCCTTCCAGTGTCACCCCGTCCGGGCAGAAAAACCAGAGTCCTATCGGTCGCGGAGGTGACGCGATAGAACTGTTTCATGACCGGCCTGGACGCGATTTCGGCATGGATCACCGGCTACCGGCGCGCGTGGGAATCGAACGACGCCGATGACATCCGCGCCCTGTTCAGTGAGGACGCGAGCTACCGCACCGAGCCGTACGCGGACCCCTGGCTGGGCCAGGACGACATCGTCGCCCACTGGCTCTCCGCGGCGGATGAACCGGGGGAGACGTCCTTCGATTGGACGCCCGTCGCGGTTACCGACGAGGTCGCGGTCATCGAGGCCACCACGGTCTACCGCGACGGGCCGACCTACCGGAACCTGTGGCTCATCCGGCTGGCCCCCGACGGGCGTGCGACAGCCTTCACCGAGTGGTGGATGGAGGAACCGGACTCGGCCGCGTAACGCCAACCGGGCGTCACGCTAACCGGGCGTCACGCTAACCGGGCGTCGCCGTCGCCGTCTCCGGCGCGCGCGCCGGGTTGCGGATTCCGACGAGGGAGGCGATCCCGCCGACGACGAGGAACACCGCCGTCGCCAGTGCCGCCCGGTGGTAGCCGTCGAGGTCGAGCCCCGATCCGACGATGATTCCGGTGCACGCGACGGCGACGAGGCCGGCGACGCGGGCGACGGCATTGTTGATGGCCGACCCGATCCCGGCCCGGGCCGGATCGACGGCGCCGAGGACGGCTGTGGTCAGCGGGGCGACCGTGATCGCGATGCCCAGCCCGAACACGATGACGCCCGGAAAGACCTGGGTCCAGTAGGCAGCCTCGGCCGACACCGTGAGGGTGAGCAGGAATCCCGCCGCGCACACAATCGGGCCCAGGGTCATGAACAGGCGGGGCCCGATCCGCCCGGCCCACGCCCCGAAGACCGAGGCCAGTCCGATCAGCATCAGCACCATGGGCAACGTGGCGACACCGGCGGCGAGCGCCGTGTAGCCGGCGGTCTGCTGCAGGAACACGGTGATGGCGAACGGACCGAACGTGAAGCCGGCATAGATGAACAGGGTGGCCAGGTTGCCCATGCCGAAGTTACGCACCAGGAACATGTCGAGCGGCATCATCGGTTCGGGGGTGCGGTGCTCCCACCAGAGGAACACGGCCGCGCAGACCGCGCCCACGATGAGCGGAAGGTAGATGCCCGGGCTCGACCAGCCCAGCCGTTCCTGCTCGATGAGCGCGAAGACCGGCCCGCCCAACCCGACAACGCCGAGCGCGGCGCCGACGTAGTCGACCCGCACGCGCCCCGGGCCGAGTTCGTCGCGGCCCAGGCTCGACATCAACCACAGGGCCACAGCGATGGGCACGACGTTGATCGCGAAGATGAGGCGCCAGGATGCGGCGTCGACGAGCGCCCCGCCCAGGAGCGGCCCGACAACGAAAGCCCCCGTGGTCCACGCCGTCCACTTCCCGATGGCCTTGCCCTGCTCGTCCGGCGTGAAGTTCGAGATGATGAGCGCGAGCGAACTGGGCACGAGGAGTGCAGCGGTCGCCCCCTGGAGCACGCGGGCGATGACGAGGGCGAAGTCGGTCGGGGCGATGGCGCAGAGCAGGGAGGTGACCCCGAAGCCGTACAAGCCGATGCGCATCACTCGCAGTCGGCCGAATGAGTCGGACAGAGACCCGGCGATGAGGATGAAGGCGCCGAGTGTGATCAGGTACCCGTCGACGACCCACTGCTGCACGATGAGTCCGCCGCCGAGTTCCCGGCTGATCGCCGGGAGAGCGACGTTGATCACCGCGCCGTCCAAGAAGGCCACAAACGTCACGAGGATGGCGACGAGCAGAACTCTCTGCAGTCTGGTCACACGCCCAGAGTAGACCTCAGCGGCCCGCTACGGCTAGGCGCGGCGCACGCGTCTCCGGCGGCTCTCCGTGGCGTTTTCGCGCCGCCAGCGCGGCCAACTGCCGATCGCGCGCTGCTGTGGCAGGCTCCAGCCGAACGACGCCGAGAGCACGCGGATGACCACCGTCATGACCACGCAGACGATGCCGGCGACGGTGATCGGCACGTGGAGCAGGAAGAGCACGACGAGGAGACCGCAGCCGCCCCCGGCCGCGACGGCATAGAGCGAGCCGACGTGCATCATCGCGATGGGCACGTTGAGCATCATGTCCCGCAGGGCGGACCCACCAACGGCCGACACGACCCCCACGAACAGGGCCGGGATCTCCGGGAGCCCCTGGGCGAGCGCCTTGGTGGTGCCGATCGCGCCGAACATGCCGATGGTCACGGCGTCGAGCCCGACGATCAGCGGGCCCAGCCGGTTGAACAGCTTTTGCAGCAGCATGCCGAGCAACGCGGCGGCCGTCGCCACCGGGAGGTACCAGTTGCTCTGCAGGGCCGCCGGAACGCCGCCCAGGAACACGTCCCGCAACAGTCCACCGCCGAGGCCGACGACGATGCCGATCAGGGCAACCCCGAGCAGGTCGAAGCGCCGATCCTTGAACCGGCCGGCGAACATGGCGCCCTGGATGGCACCGATCCCGACGGCGGACAGGTCGAGCCAGAGGGGAATGGTGAACAGCGTAGAGGGCACTTACAACTAGTACCACCTGCGGGCGACCGGCGAGGATGAGCGGCATCCGTCGTGCGGGGTGGGAGAATTGGGCTGTGCCTGTCTACCGTGATGAAGCCGTCGTGCTGCGCACCCACAAACTGGGTGAAGCCGACCGCATCGTCACCATGCTCACCCGGCAGCACGGCAAGGTGCGCGCGGTAGCCAAGGGCGTTCGGCGCACGGCGTCGAAATTCGGCGCCAGGCTCGAACCGTTTATGGTCGCCGACGTGCAGCTCTATGAGGGCCGCAGCCTCGACATCATCACCCAGGCCGAATCGATCGGCTCCTACGGCGCGCTCATCACCGCCGACTACCCGAGCTACACCGCGGCGAGCGTCATGGTCGAAACGGCCGACAAGCTCACCGAATCCGAGGGGTCGCTGCAGCAATACCTTCTCCTGGTGGGCGCGCTCCGCTCGCTGTCCCGCCGGGAGCACGGCGCCAGCCTCACCCTCGACTCCTACCTGCTGCGCGCACTGTCGATGGCCGGCTGGGCGCCGAGCTTCCAGGATTGTGCCCGCTGCGGCGCCGTGGGCGAGCATTCGGCGCTCGTGGTGCAGCTGGGCGGGATCGTCTGCGATGCGTGCGCGCCGCCCGGATCGCCGAGGCTGGATGCCGCCACGATCGCGCTGCTCAGCGCCCTGCTCACCGGCGACTGGGTGTTCGCGGAAGCAGCGCCGGAGAAGACCCAGGGCCAGGCCAACGGAATCGTGGCCGCGTACACGCAATTCCACCTCGAACGTGGCCTGCGATCACTGGAGCACGTCAGCAAATGACCCCGAAACCCTTCACGCACAAAGACGCTGTGCCGTTCAAGCCCCTGGACTGGACCGGCCTGTATCCGCCGAAAATGCCCGCGAAGGCTGTGCCGGACCACATCGCCGTTGTCATGGACGGCAATGGCCGCTGGGCCAATGCCCGCGGCCTGCCGCGCGTCGAGGGCCACAAGGCGGGGGAGGCTGCGCTGCTCGACGTCGTCGCCGGCGCCGTCCAGATGGGCGTCAAGCACCTCAGCGTGTACGCCTTCTCCACCGAGAACTGGAAACGCTCACCCGACGAGGTGCGCTTCCTGATGGGGTTCAACCGGGACGTGCTGCACCGCCGCCGCGACCAGCTCAACGAGTGGGGGGTGCGCGTGCGGTGGGCCGGGCGCAAACCGCGGCTGTGGGCATCCGTCATCACCGAACTGCAGTACGCGGAGAAGCTCACCGCCGGCAACGACGTGCTCACCCTGACCATGTGCGTGAACTATGGTGGCCGCACCGAGATCACGGATGCCGTGCGCGCCCTCGCCGAGGACGTCGCCGCCGGCAGGCTGAAGCCGTCCGGAATCACCGAGAAAGCCATCCAGCGCCACCTGTACACCGCTGACCTGCCCGACGTCGACCTGTTCGTGCGCAGCTCGGGGGAGCAGCGCACCAGCAACTTCCTGCTCTGGCAGAGCGCCTACGCCGAGATGGTGTTCCTCGACACGCTGTGGCCGGACTTCAGCCGGGTCGACCTGTGGCAGGCCATCGGGCTGTACGCCTCACGCAACCGCCGCTACGGCGGCGCCACTGACCTGCCGACCGCCACGCCCGTCGCGTAGCTAGTCCCGTTGGCCCACACGTCGCTCGAGTGCGTCCGCGATCCGTGTTCTGGATTTCGTGACGTATCGCCACTTTCCCCCGCCGGGGTCCAGCCAGGGTGGTGCCTTGACCTGGGGCACACCCCG
>DHJB01000031.1:9455-26304 GCA_002404115.1 Microbacteriaceae bacterium UBA4731 | reverse complement strand
CCTCTTAGCGACCACAACTGCAGTTTCGCGAGGGGGAGGGGCGGATGCCGAAGGGTTAGCGCGGGGAGGTCGCCTCGACGATGGCGATCTCGCGAGTCGCCGTCTCGGGGCTCGTCGCCTCTCGGCCGTCCCCGTCGTGCCGCACGGTCAGCCGCGGCGACACGCTCGGCCGGTAGCGAACCCGCAGCCGGCGGTACTTGACCATCCAGAACAGCATGGTCGCGGCCGCGAGGATGCCGGAAACAGCGGCCACGCCGAGCGCCCACCGCGGGCCGTACTGGTCGGCCACCCAGCCGACCAGGGGCGCCCCGAGCGGGGTGCCGCCGGCGAAGATCGCCATGTACAGGGCCATCACCCGGCCGCGCATCGCCGGGGTCGTCGTGGTCTGCACGTACGCGTTCGCCGTGGTCATCAGGGTGAGGGACGAGAGTCCGACCAGGACCAGGGACGCCGCGAAGGTCGCGTAGGTCGGCATGATCGCCGCCACCGCGCAGGCCAGGCCGAACGCCAGCGCGCCGCCGACCACGAGCCGGAGCCGGGGGCGGCTGCGGCGCGCGGCCAGGAGCGCACCCGCGACGGAACCGATCGCCATGATCGAGCTGAGCAGGCCGAATTCGCCGGCGCCCATGCCGAACTCGATCGTCGCCATCGTCGAGGTGAAGATCGCGAAGTTGAACCCGAACGTGCCGACCAGGAACACCGTGATCAGCACGACCACGATGTCGGGTCTTCGCCAGACGTAGCGGAACCCGGCCACGAGCTGGCCGCGCTCGCGGGATGCCCGCGGCCGGGTGCGGAGCTGGTCGGTGCGGAGCAGGGTCATCGCGAACACCGTCACAGCGAACGTCACGGCGTTGATCATGAAGACCCAGCCGGCGCCGACGGCGACCGTGAGCAGGCCGGCCACGGCCGGGCCGATCAGGCGTGCGCCGTTGAACGACGCGGAGTTGAGGGCGACGGCATTCGACAGGTTACCGTCGGAGACCAGTTCGGAGACGAAGATCTGGCGCGCGGGGGCGTCGAGCGCCGCGACCACGCCGAGCCCCAGGGCGAAGAGGTAGACGTGCCACAGCTGCACCACCCCGGTCACGGTGATCAGGCCGAGGCCCAGGGCGAGCACTCCCATCAGGGTTTGCGTCACGATGAGCAGTTTGCGTCGGTCAAACCGGTCGGCGATGAGGCCCGACCAGGGCATGAGCAGCAGCTGGGGCCCGAATTGGAGCGCCATCACCACCCCGACCGCGGTGGCGTTGTGGTCGGTCAGCTGGGTCAGCACGATCCAGTCCTGGGCCGTGCGCTGCATCCAGGTGCCGATATTCGACACCAGGGCGCCGGCGAACCAGATCCGGTAATTCACGCCGCTCAGCGAGCGGAACATCGCGCTCAACTGTCGGCCAGCCCCTTCATGATGGCCGTCGCCGCCGCGAGCACCCGGCGCTGTTCGGGGCTCAGCTTCATGACCCGCTGGACGAGCCACGCGTCCCGGCGCTTGCGGGTCTCGCGCATGAGAGCGAGCCCGGCATCCGTGGCCGTGAGAACGACCTTCCGGCCGTCATCCGCTGACCCGGCGCGCTGCACGAGGCCGGCCTCGACGAGGGCGTTGACCGTGCGGTTCATCGAGGGCGGCGTCACACGTTCGAACTCGCTGAGCTCGCCGAGCGTCAGCGGCCCCTCGACGAACAGGGAGCCGAGCGCCGAAAACTGGCTCCCACTGAGCTCGTTCTCCGCCTTCTCCTGGCGCAGGCGCCTGGCCAGGCGACCGTTGGCGATCCGGAAGTCGTGGCTTAACTCGGCCACGGTGCTGCGTCGGCCGGTCGAGCCGGGGGAGGGAGAGACGGCTACCATGATACTGAGCGTAACAACTTAGCGTTGCTAAGCATTCCCGGCTCTTCGGGCATTGCGCCGCTCCGCGCGAGGCGCAAGTGACAGAATGACACCGTGCCCACCTACACGGATGACTACGGCGTCGCGATCACCTACTACGTCTGGCCGGTCGACCGCCCGCGGGCCGTCGTTCAGATCGCCCACGGGGTGGGCGAGCACGCTCGCCGTTACGCGGAACTCGCGGGAGCCCTGAACGGCGCCGGCTACACGGTGTACGCCGACGATCACCGCGGCCACGGCCAGACCGGCGTCGACCAGTACGGCGGCGACCTGTCGAAGCTTGGCCGGCTCGGCCCGGGCGGGCTGCGCGCGGCCGTCGCCGCCGTGCACCAGCTCAGCGTGATCATCCGTTCGGAGCACCCCGACCTGCCGCTCGTGCTCCTCGGGCACAGCTGGGGCTCGTTCATGGTGCAGATGATCGTCAACCAGCACGCGGAAGACTACGACGCGGTCGTGCTCAGCGGCACGGCCTACCGCTGGCCGGGCTTCCTCGACAGCGGAGACCTCAACCGCAAGCACAAGACCCTCGGCACCACCGGCGTCGAGTGGCTCAGCCGCGACCCCGCCGTGACCGAGGCCTTCGTCGCCGACCCGCTCACGACGAGCACCCCGCTGGCGAAGCTCTTCGGGCTGCGGGAGGCCGCCCGTATCTTCGGCCGCCCGGCGAAAAACCTGCCGAAGAACCTGCCGCTGCTCATCCAGGTCGGCGGCGACGACACGGTCGGCGGCGAACGGAGCGCCCTCAGGCTCGCCGACGCATACCGGCGTCGCTCCGGGCTGCGCGACATCCGTCTGATCGTGTACCCCGGCGCCCGGCACGAGGTGTTCAACGAGACCAACCGGGCGGAGGTCTCCGCCGACCTGATCGCCTGGCTCAACGAGCGCGTCCCCGCTCCCGCTCCCTCTCCCGCCCCCTCCGAATTCGACGGAGATTTTGGCACAAAGTAGGCATATTCGCCCGAAACCGGCCCGCACGGCGAAAATGTCCGTCGAATTCGGAAACGGATGCCGCCGGGCGCGCGATTAGGCTGAGATCATGCACGGTGAATACAAGGTTCCAGGCGGCAAGCTTGTCGTCGTCGATCTCGACGTCGTCGACAATGCGATCGTCAACTTCCGGCTGGCCGGGGACTTCTTCCTCGAGCCGGACGACGCCCTCGAGGACATCAACGCGGCCGTGAACGGCCTGTCCGCCGACAGCGACGCCGTGAGCATCGCGGCCGCCGTGCGTGCCGCGCTCCCGGCGAACGCGACCCTGCTGGGCTTCTCACCGGAGGCCGTCGCCGTGGCCATCCGCCGGTCGCTGGCCCAGGCCAGCAGCTGGCGCGACTACGAGTGGCAGCTCATCCACTCCAAGGCCGTCCCGCCCGTGATGCAGATGGCGCTCGACGAGGTGCTGGCGATCGAGGTCGGCGAGGGCCGCCGCCAGCCCACCCTGCGCATCTGGGAGTGGAACGAGCCCGCTGTGGTCATCGGCAGTTTCCAGTCGTTGAAGAACGAGGTCGATCCAGAGAACGCGGCCTTGCACGGCTTCACCGTCGTGCGCCGGATCAGCGGCGGCGGCGCCATGTTCATGGAAGCCGGTTCGGTGATCACCTACTCGATCTACGCGCCCAGCGAGCTCGTGCAGGGCATGACCTTCGCCGACTCGTACGCGTTCCTCGACGACTGGGTGCTCACGGCGCTCAAGTCGCTCGGCATCGACGCGTACTACCAGCCGCTCAACGACATCACGAGCCCCTCCGGCAAGATCGGCGGAGCCGCACAAAAGCGCCTCGGCAGCGGCGCCGTGCTGCACCACGTGACCATGAGCTACGACATGGACGGCGAGAAGATGGTGCAGGTGCTGCGTATCGGCCGGGAGAAGCTGAGCGACAAGGGCATCACGAGCGCCGCCAAGCGCGTGGACCCGCTGCGCAGCCAGACCGGCCTCACCCGGGCGGAGATCATCGACCGCATGAAGCAGACCTTCACCGGGCTCTACGGAGCGGTCTCCGGAGAGATTACCGACGAGGAATATGCGAAAGCCGCCGACCTCGTGGCGAACAAGTTCGGCACCGACGAGTGGATCACGCGCGTTCCATAGCGCGCTTTTCCGTGCTCAGAGACCCTCAGCGACCCTCGGTACACTGGGACGATGAACTGGTGGATGCTGCTCGGTGCGCTCGGAATCGTGCTGCTCGGTTACCTGGCGAACCGGCTCGGCTGGATCGATCTCTCCAACAAGAACAAACGCCCCGGCGGGGGCGGGAGCGTCACCAGCATCGGCGACGAGGTGTTCGCGCCCAGCCGGCACGAGGCGGCCATCGAACTGGACCGCCAGACCGTGCTGCCGGCTCCGGCACCGGTCGCGGGCGACGGCGACCACGGCATCTACGACGGGCGGATCACCATCACGACTCCGATCGAGAGTGAGCCCAGGTCGCCCGTCTAGCGCCCGCGCGTGAGCAGGTCGTGGTATTCGGCGTGCTCGTCGATCCACTTCGCCACGTACTCGCATTGCGCGACCACCGGCAGAGCCGTGCGGACCCGCACGTCGTCGAGGGCCCGCTCGATCAGGATGGCCGCCAATCCCTGTCTCCGACGGGCCGGGTCCACCTCGGTGAAGGTGAATGTCACCTCGCGCAGCGAGACGCTGTAGTCGGTCAGTCCGACATTCCGGTCGTCCAGCCAGAGCGTGTAGCGGGCGAGCGCAGGCTCATGCCTGACCTCAGGGGGTGTCGGATGCTCCGTCGTTGATGCCGCAGTCACGACGACAGACTATGCCGACTGGCAGAATGAGGGAATGCCTATCGTGTGGTCACAGACGTCTCCCAGTCGCGTCATTCACGCCGACAATCTCGAGGTTCTCCCCGACCTGCCGGACGAGGCATTCACACTGATCTACCTCGACCCGCCGTTCAACACGGGCCGGGCGCAGAAGCGGCGCACGACGACATCCGTTCGCGTGGCGACACCGCCGGCGAACGAGGCGCTCGGCGCGCGGGCCGCCGGCACCATCACCGGGTTCAAGGGCCAGCTCTACGAGCGCATCAAGGGCGACCTGCTCGGCTATGACGACCAGTTCGAGGACTACTGGGGGTTCCTCGAACCTCGGCTGATCGAGGCCTGGCGCCTGCTCGCCGACGACGGCACGCTGTACCTCCACCTCGACTACCGGGAGGCGCACTACGCCAAGGTGCTGCTCGACGCGCTGTTCGGCCGCGACTGCTTCCTCAACGAACTGATCTGGGCCTACGACTACGGCGCGAAATCCAAGAACCGCTGGCCGACCAAGCACGACACGATCCTCGTCTACGTGAAGAATCCGGCCCGGTACTACTTCGACTCGACCACGGTCGACCGCGAACCGTACATGGCGCCCGGGCTCGTCACGCCGGAGAAGGCCGAGCGCGGCAAGCTGCCGACGGATGTCTGGTGGCACACGATCGTGTCGCCGACGGGCAAGGAGAAGACGGGCTATCCCACCCAGAAGCCGGTCGGCATCCTGCGCCGGATCATCCAGGCCTCCAGCCGCGAGGGCGACTGGGTGCTCGACTTCTTCGCCGGGAGCGGCACGACCGGCGCGGTCGCGGCCTCCCTCGGCCGCCGTTTCGTTCTCGTCGACCGGAATCCAGAGTCGATCCAGGTCATGCGCACGCGCTTCGCCCCGTTGCCCGACGTGGAATTCCTGGACCCGGCGGTCGAGACTGTCGCCGCAGTGGCCCGGCCTCTCGAGACCTGAAACACTGAGTCAATGAGACTCCGCATCTTCACCGAACCGCAGCAGGGCGGCACGTACGACGACATCCTCGCCGTCGCCCAGGCCACGGAGGCGCTCGGTTTCGACGCGTTCTTCCGCTCCGACCACTACCTCGCCATGGGCGACCACGTGTCCGGCCTGCCGGGCCCGACGGATGCCTGGACCACCCTCGCCGGCCTGGCCAGGGAGACCACGCGCATCCGCCTCGGCACCCTCGTCTCCTCGGTGACCTACCGGCCGCCTGGGATCCTCGCGATCCAGGTTGCCCAGGTCGACCAGATGTCGGGCGGCCGGGTCGAGCTCGGCCTCGGCACCGGCTGGTTCGAGAAGGAGCACCTTGCCTACGGCATCCCGTTCCCGCACAAACGGTTCGGCATGCTCGAGGAGCAGCTCGAAATCGTCACCGGCCTGTGGGGCACCCCGGTCGGCGAGAGCTACAGCTTCGCCGGGGAGCACTACACGCTCGTCGACTCGCCCGCGCTGCCCAAGCCGACGCAGGCCCGCGTTCCGGTGATCGTGGGCGGCGGCGGTGCCAAACGCACCCCGGCCATGGCGGCGCGGTTCGCGACAGAGTTCAACCTCCCTTTCCCCGACTTCGCGGATGTCCCCGCCAAGTTCGCGGGCGTTCGAGCGGCCTGCGAGGCCATCGGCCGAGACCCGCAGGAACTCGTCTACTCGGCGGCGCTGATCGCGGTCGCCGGGCGCGACGAGGCCGAATTCGCCCGCCGCGCCGCCGCGGTCGGCCGGGAGCCGGCCGAGCTGCGCGAGCACGGCGTGGCCGGCACCGCATCCGAGATCGTCGACCGGCTGGGCGCCCTCGCCGCCGACGGCGTGGAGTGCGTCTACCTGCAGATCATGGACCTGTCCGACCTCGACCACCTGGACTTCATCGCCCGCGAGGTCGCGCCCCAGCTCGACTAGTTCGAAGCCCGCTGTCAGGTTGCCTCGGACGCATGGCAGCGGATCTTGATCGCCTCGAACGACCGCTCGAGGATCGCGCCGGCCGGCCATCCCTCGATGAGGCCGAGTTGGGCTTTGGCGATTCTCCGGGCGTCGGTTGGGTTCCATCCCTGCGCCACGAGCCCGGAGCGGATCACGGTGACGTAATATCCGAGAGTCAGATCGGGGAGATCAGCGATCCTGGCGGTCGTCGTCGCGCGGTGGGAAATGAGACCTGCGAATCCTCTCGAGCAGCCGCAGCCGCCTTGGGGATCACGCCGGTCGCGATCGCACGGCTCCTGGATTGTCACCAGTTCGCCCTCTACGCACCAGTGGTAATCGTCTTCGCGAGTGCCTTGGGACAGGGATGTCGCCACGAGAACATTCATCGCTTCCTCCTTGGTTGGGAATCATTGCGACTGTTCTATCGGCACCGTCCGACACTCTCGAAGCCAGCGCACCCTAAACAGGGCGAATCGCGAGGGTGTTAGCCAAAACAGGACGTAATCGCCGATCTAAGGCCTGCGTTCCTGTTTTCGCGACTGTGCACGGGCACGGCGACACGCGCCCCGGCGCAACCGAGCGCACGCCGCATGCGCGACGCCGCCTACGCGGAGTCGCGCAGCACGAGTCCCGTCGGCATGATCGTGCGGTGCAGCACGCTCGTGTCGCCGGCGAGCAGCCGCAGCAGCATGTCGGCCATCGCGAAGCCCATCTCAACGGAGGGCTGCCTCACGGTGGTCAGCGGCACTGGTGCGGCCGTCGCTGCCGGACTGTCGTCGAACCCGACAACCGCGACGTCGTCCGGCACCGCGCGTCCCTGCTCGCGGAGCACGTCGAGGACGCCGGTTGCCATCAGGTCGCTCGCCACGAAGAGCGCATCGACGTCCGGGCACCGATCCAGCAGCCGACGTGTCGCCGCCGCGGCGCCGACGGGCGTGAAGTCGGCGTGCTCGATTGCGTCAGTCGCCCTCCCCGCCCGTTCGAGAGCGCGGCGAAACCCCGTGAGGCGGTCGATTCCGGCCGGCATATCGATCGGGCCGGCGATCGAGCCGATCCGCCGGCGGCCGATGTCGATCAGGTGCCGGGTGCCGATCTCGGCGCCCGCGACGTTGTCGACGTCGACGAAGTAGGCCGCCGTGTCGGCCTCATTCGATGGGCGCCCGCCGAAGACGACCGGCATGGTCGTCTCGAGCTCGGCCACGAATTCATCACCCGTGTGGTGGGAGACGATGAGGGCGCCGTCCACGTTCCCCGAGCGCAGGTACCGTATGGTCTTGTGCCGGGGGTCGCTCGACGCCACGAGCAGGTTGAGCGTGTAGTCGCTCTCGTCGAGCCGCCGGGTGATGCCCTGCACGATGGCCGCGAAGTACGGGTCGCCAAAGAAGGTCGTCATGTCCTCCGGAACCACGAGGGCCACGGCCTGGGTCTGGCGGCTCACCAGCGACCGCGCGGCCCGGTTGGGCACATAGTGCAGCCGGTCGATGGCCTGGGTCACGGAGGCCACGATATCGGGGCTCACCTTCGTCGACCCATTCACCACGCGGCTCACCGTCGCCCGCGAAACGCCCGCGGCCTCTGCCACCATTTCCAGGGTCGGCGCCGACGAACGGGACGGGAGTGCGGTCATGGCGTCATTCTATTTCCCCGCCACCACTGACCGGCGCCGAAGGCAGGGAGCGTGACCTGATGATGCCCGCGTAGGCGAGCCCGCTGTCCTTCACGGTGCGTTCCTGTGTCTCGTAGTCGACGCGGACGATGCCGAAGCGTTTCTCGTACCCCCACGCCCACTCGAAGTTGTCGAGCAGCGACCAGTAGAAGTAGCCGTGCACGTCGACGCCTGCGTCGATCGCATCGAGGATGGCCGCCAGGTGCGTCCGCAGGAACTCGGTGCGTTCGACATCCGGCACGCGGCCGTCCGCATCGACGGTGTCGTCGTAGGCTGCACCGTTCTCCGTCACGTACAGCTTCGTCCCGGCCCGCCCGGTGTAGTCGCGGTCGACACGCAGCAGCAGTTCACGCAGGCCGTCGGGCTGCACCTCCCATTCCATCGCGGTCAGCGGCAGCCCCTGCGGGTGGTTGAACACTCCGTCGGCTGCCGGGAACGGCGAACTGGTCGCACGGCCGGTTGGTGCCTGGGCGAGCAGCGGATGCTCCGCCGGCCTGTCACTGACCAGCTCGCCGTGGTAGTAATTCACGCCCAGCGCGTCGATCGGTTGCGCGATCTGCTCGAGGTCCCCGTCACGGATCACGTCGGTCAGGCCGAGGCCCGCGACGTCGACCAGCAGGTCGGCCGGGTAGGCGCCGCGGAAGACCGGGTCGAGGAAGAAGCGGTTGAACTGCCCGTCGATGCGCCGGGCCGCGTCCAGGTCGCCGGGGCTGGCCGGGTCGACCGGCTTGGCGACGGTGAGATTGAGCGTGATGCCGAGTTCCAGGGCGGGGTCCCTGTTGCGCAGCGCCTCGACGGCCAGCCCGTGGCCGAGCAGGAGGTGGTGTCCGGCCACGAGACCGGCCGGCTTGCTCTGCCGACCGGGCGCGTGCACGCCGGCCGTGTAGCTGAGGAACGAGGAGCACCACGGCTCGTTGAGCGTCGTCCATACCCCGACGCGGTCGCCGAGCGCATCGTGCATGCTGAGCGCGTAGTCGCGGAAGAGGAAGGCCGTGTCGCGGTTGGTCCAGCCGCCCTTCTCTTCGAGGGCCTGGGGAAGATCCCAGTGGTAGAGCGTCAGCCACGGCTTGATCCCGGCGTCGAGCAACTCGTCGACGAGGCGCGAGTAGAAGTCGAGGCCCGTCGGATTGACCGGACCGCCGTCGGGCCGGACGCGAGACCACGAGGTGGAGAAACGGTATGTCTGCAGTCCCAGGTCCTTCATCAGCGCGACGTCGTCCCGGTAGCGGTGGTAGTGGTCGCAGGCGATCTCGCCGCTGTCGCCATTGATCACGGCGCCCGGAACGCGGCTGAAGGCATCCCAGATCGAGTCGGTGCGGCCATCCCCGTGGGACGCGCCCTCGATCTGGTACGCGGCCGTCGCCGCACCGAAGAGAAAGCCTGCCGGGAACGCGCGGGCATCGGTTGTGTTCATGGTGTCTTTCTTGGTCACGATTGAGAGTTCCTGCAGCGTCATCCCTTGACCGCTCCCTGCATGATCCCGGCAACCAGTTGCTTGCCGAGGAAGACGAAGACGAGGATCAGCGGAATGATCGACAGCACGACTCCGGCGAGCACGAGCGAGTAGTCGACGTAGAACGCGGACTGCAGTTGCTGCAGCGCCACCGGAAGGGTGGGGCTGTTCGGGTCGAGCACGATGAAGGGCCAGAAGAAGTTCGTCCAGGTGCCGATGAACGTGAACAGCGCCAGCATGGCGGCGGCCGGGCGAGCGGCCGGCAGGCCGACGTGCCAGAAGCTGCGGATCATCGACGCCCCGTCCATCCGCACGGCCTCGATGAGCTCGTCCGGCAGCGCGTCACGGAGATACTGGGTCATCCAGAACACGCCGAACGCGGTGACCATGCCCGGCGCGATGACGGCCCAGAGGCTGCCCGTCCAACCGAGCTTCGACATGACGATGAACAGGGGAACCACGCCGAGCTGGGTGGGCACGGCCATGGTCGCGATCACGAAGATGAGCAGCCCTTCCCGGCCGCGGAACTTCAGCTTCGCGAAGGCGTACCCGGCCAGCGTGGAGAACAGCACCACGCTCAGCGCCACGCTCGTGGAGACGATGATGCTGTTGCCCAGGGCGGTCCAGAACGGGATGCTGTCGACCACCTTCGCCGCGTTGGCGAGGAAGTTGCCGCCGGGGATCCAGACCATGTCGTTCGAGTTGATCGCGGATGCGTCCTGGCTGCCGATCAGGAATGACCACCAGATCGGGAACGCGGAGCCGAGCAGGACCGCCACGAGGGTGCCGTAGACCCAGAAAGAGGGGCGGCGGTCGTGGCCGCCGATCTTCGCCTTCTTCATGAGGTGCCCTCCTTTCGTGAGGCGACTCTCGCTCGGGCGCGGCGCTCGCCGGCGCCGGCGATGCGCCGGGTGACCACGAAGTTGAGGACCGCGATCACCAGGATGACCAGGAACAGCAGCCAGGCCACAGCGGATGCCCGGCCGAAGTTACGCTGGCCCCAGCCGAGTTCGTAGATGTACATGGTGAGGGTCTGCCACTGGCGGTTGGCCCCGCCCTGTCCGGCCTGGTCGAACATCCGCGGCTCGTCGAAGATCTGCAGCCCGCCGATTGTCGACGTGATGATGACGAAGATGATGACCGGACGCAGCAGCGGGACCGTGATGGACACGAACGTGCGCAGGCGATTGGCGCCGTCGATGATCGCGGCCTCGTAGTAGTCGCGGGGGACCGCCTGCATGGCGGCGAGGAAGATCAGCGCGTTGTAGCCGGTCCAGCGGAAGTTCACCATTGTGGCGATGGCGAGGTGGCTGGGAATTACATCGACATGCCAGCGCACGGGCGACAGGCCGAGCTGGGTGAGGATGTCGTTGATCAGGCCGTACTTGTCTCCGAAGAGGTCGTTGAAGATGAGCGCGACCGCGACCGGGGCGACGACGTACGGCAGCAGCACGCCCATGCGCCAGAACGTTTTGGAACGCAGGTTGAAGTCGAGCATCGCGGCGATGCCAATCGCCACGAGCATCTGCGGAACAGAGGAGAGCAGGAAGATGCTGAACGTGTTGCGGAGCGACGTCCAGAAGTAGGGCTGCGCGAGCACCGTGGCGAAGTTGTCCAGGCCGACGAAATTGCCCTGGCCGCCGATCAGGTTCCAGTCGTGCACCGACACCCAGGCCGTGTACGCGAGCGGGAACAGGCCGACGAGCGCGAACAGGATGAAGAACGGCGAGATGTAGAGGTAGGGGGAGAGCCGCACATCCCAGTGACTGAGCCGCTGGTTGATGGCGACGCGGCGGATGCCGCGGGCATCCGTTCCAATCGCGGTTGTCATAAGAGTCCTTGCCTGTGGCGGTTGAACGTCGGGCGGTGATCGAGCCCGTGGGGCGGTGACCGAGCCTGCCGAGATCTCGGCAGGCTCGATCACCGGGCGGTTGGCAATTGCTAGCCGAGCGCCTTCACGTCGGTGACGAACTGGTCCCACGACTTGTCTGCGGTCATCGTGCCCTCTTCAACGCGGGTGAGCGCCTGCTGCATGGCGTCGTTGATCGCGAAGTAGTGCTGGCCCTTGAACGGCGTCACCGTGACGGCCGCGGCGCGGTTGGCGAGGATCTGGCCGGTCGGGGCGTTGTTGAAGAAGTCGTTCTTCGCGCCGAGGAGAGCGTCGCTGGAGAGAGCCTTGACCTGGCTCGGGAACGTGCCCTTGGCGGCAAACGCCTTGAGCTGCTGCTCGGGGGCGGTGAGCCAGGCGGCCAGTTCCTGCGCGGCCTTCTGGTTTTTCGACTGCTTCGGAACCGTGAGGTAGGAGCCTCCCCAGTTCCCGCCGCCGCCGGGGAACGTGTCGGCGATGTCCCAGCCGGTCACGCCCTTGGCGTTGCCGGAGATGACGCCGAGCATCCAGCCGGGGCAGAGCATGGTGGCGAAGCCCTTTTTCTGGAAGCTGGCCGTCCAGTCGTCGCTCCACTGCGAGAGGTGCGAGGAGAGGGTGCTGCTGGCGGCGAGCACGCTCGTGTACGCCTGCTTCACCTCGGGGTTCGTGGTCGCGATGATGGTGCCGTCCGACTTCTCGTAGGCGTTCGGCATCTGGTTGACGACGCCCTGCCAGGTGGCTCCGGCCGAGTCGAACCAGGCAACCTTCGTGCCGGCGGCCTCAAACTTCTTGCCCGCGGCGTAGTAGCTGTCCCAGGTCGTGCCGAGCATCTTGGCGACCTCGGCCCGGTCGGTCGGCAGCCCGGCGGCCTTGAAGAGGTCGGCGCGGTAGCACACGCCCTCCGGGCCGATGTCGGTGCCGTAGCCGATCAGGTGGCCGGCGGCATCCGTGGCGGCCTGCTCCTTCCACGGCAGCCAGCGTCCCTTGACGTCGGCGGAGGCAAGGTTGACGAACTGGTCGGAGTACTGCAGGAGCTCCGGCAGCCAGTCGACCTCGATGGCCTCGACATCGCTCAGGCCGCTGCCGGCTGCGAGACGCGTAGTGAGGTTGTCGCGGGCCTCGTTGGAAGTCGCGGCCTTCTTGTGGGTGATGGTCACGTTCGGGTGAGCGGCTTCGTACTCGGCGAAGAGGTCGTCGTAGCCGAATTCGTTGAACGTGGCGACGGTCAACTTGACCTTGCCGCTGGTCGATTGCCCTGTCGCGGCGCCGGCGGAACAACCGGTGGCGAGCAGGGCGATGGATGCTGCGCCGGCGATGGCGGCGGCAATCGTGGTGCGCGGGAAACGCTTCACGGTCACTCCTTTGTGCGTGGGTGGGTTGGGAGGCTCCGAGATTGCTCCACGTGCGTGAGAGCGCTCTCACGAGCGTTGCCTCAGCCTAGGGGCAACGCGGTGGCGCTGTCAAGAGAGCGCTCTCACAAAGTCGCGTAAAGTTCGCGCGCCGGCGATTGCCCCTCCGGTGCAGCGGTCGCGGGGCGTTAGACGAACGCCGCGAGGGCGTCCGCCACGGGCACGGGGCCGGAGATGAGGTGCAGAGTCCTGCGCTCGCCGGCGCCGGTGCGGATCAGCTCGGCCAGGACGGCCGCGACGTCGGCGCGGGGGATCGGGCCGCGCTCCTCGGTGGTTTCCAGCCGCACGGTGCCGGTGGCGGCGTCGTCGGTGAGGGTGCCCGGTCGCACAATCGTCCAGGCCAGCGGTCGCCGCTTCAGGTCATCTTCGGCCGCGAGCTTCGCCCGGAGGTACTCGACGAAACCGGCGTCCATTCCCGGCGGCACCGCCCCGTCCCGCACCCGGTCGGCGCCGATGGACGAGATCTGGAGGAACCGCGGCACGCCGGCGGCCTCGGCGGCGTCGGCCAGCAGCACGGATGCGCCCAGGTCGACGGTCATCTTCCGAGCGTCTCCGCTGCCGGCGCCTGCCCCCGCGGCGAACACCGCGACATCCGCGCCGGACAGCACGCCGGCGACGTCACCGGCTGACGCCTGCTCGAGGTCGAGCACCACCGGGGTTGCGCCGTCGACCATGAGGTCGGCGCCCTGCGCCTCGTTCCGGATCAGCCCGGTCACCTCGTGCCCCTCCCGAACCAGCTCCCTGGTCAGGTGTCGGGCGATCTTTCCGTGTCCACCAGCAATGACAATGCGCATCTGACCGACAACCTCGGGCCTCCGCCGTTCATTCCCGGCCGCCCCCAACGAATTCGACGGAGATTTTGCCGGAAATCGGGTTTCTCGTTGCCAAAAGCCCTCTTAGAGGCAAAATCTCCGTCGAATTCGATCGCCGGGGCGCGACCCGCGCAAGCGTGGGGGTACGGGCGCAACCGGGTCTGGCGGGGCGAGCTAGCTGGACTTCTGCGGGGCGGGGCGCTCGAACTCGTCGACGTCGATGCCCGGCTCGACCATGGCGCCCGTGGCATCCGCCGCGCGCTGGGCCTGCTGGCCAACATCCTCGGCCAGCTGGGCAGCGTGGGCGTCGGCCGCCTCCTGCAGCGGGGAGAACTTGCGCAGCGGCGGCGCCTTGAGGAAGAAGCTCAGCACGAACGCGATCAGCACGACAACCAGGCTCACCCAGAACACAGTGACGGTGGCGTCGTTGAAGCCCACGAGGAACGGCTGCGACAGGCGCGGGTCGGCGGCCTTGAGGAAGGACGTATCGCCGTCCAGCGCCCCGCCGATGCCGCTCGGGTTCGAGAGCAGCTTGAGGATGCCGGCGTTCGCCGGGTCGGACCGCACGGTCGGGTCGGTCGCCGCGGCCTTGACGCCCGCGATGATCGTCTTGTCTTCGAAGGCCGTGCGCAGGGTGTTTGGGATGCGCGTGAACAGCACCGAGAACAGCACGGCCGTGCCCAGGGTTCCACCGATCTGGCGGAAGAACGTCGACGCGGATGTCGCGACGCCGATGTCACGCTGGCCGACCGCGTTCTGGCTGGCGATCGTGAGCGTCTGCATCAGCTGGCCGAGGCCGAGACCGACCAGGAGCATCCCGACCATCATGAACCAGACCGGCTTGTCGGCGGTGGCAAAGGTGAAGGTGAGGAAGCCGGCCGCCATGAACGCCGTGCCGGTCGTGGGGAAGATCTTGTACTTGCCGGTGCGCGCAATCAGCTGGCCGCTGACGATGGAGGAGATCATCAGGCCGACGATCATCGGCAGCATGAGGAATCCGCTCTCGGTCGGGTTGGCCCCGTCCACCAGCTGCAGGTAGAGCGGCACGGTCATCATGGCGCCGAACATGCCGAAGCCGACGAGAACACCGAGCACGGTCGCCATCGAGAACGTCGGGGATTTGAACAGCTTGAGCGGGATGAGGGCGTCGTCGCCCATGATGCGCTCGGCCAGGATGAACGCCGCGATCCCGAGCGCACCGATGACGTAGCAGGCCACCGAGGTGAACGAACCCCAGCCCCACGTGCGACCCTGCTCGGCCACGAGGAGCAGCGGAACGGCGGCCACGATCACGGTGACCGCGCCCCACCAGTCGATGCGCACCGGACGCGTGAAGTGCGGGATGTGCAGGAACTTGAGCACGATGCCCAGCGCCACGATGCCGATCGGGATGTTGACGAGGAACACCCAGCGCCAGCCGGTGATGCCCAGGATCTCGTTGGCTCCGGAGAGCACGCCGCCGATGAGCGGGCCGATCACGCTGGACACGCCGAACACGGCCAGGAAGTAGCCCTGGTACTTGGCGCGTTCCCGCGGCGCGAGCATGTCGCCCATGATCGTCAGCGGAAGCGCCATCAGGCCGCCGGCGCCGAGCCCCTGGATGGCCCGGAAGATCGCGAGTTCGTACATTGAGTTCGCCATGCCGGCCAGGAGTGAGCCGATGAGGAAGACCGTGATCGCGATGAGGAACAGCGGGCGGCGGCCGAAGATGTCGCTCAGCTTGCCGTAGATCGGGGTGCTGATGCAGGAGACGATGAGGTACGCGGTGGTCACCCAGGCTTGCAGCGCCATCCCGTCCAGGTCGTCGGCGATCGTGCGCATCGAGGTGCCGACGACGGTCTGGTCGAGCGCGGACAGGAACATCCCCGCCATCAGCCCGAAGATCACGAAAAGGATCTGCCGGTGGGACATCAGCGGCTGGGCCGGCGCGGAAGCGGAGGCGGGAGGAGTTTGCATCGTGTGCAAAGTTACACGGTGGGCAGGCGATCTTCAACCTGTCCCGGATGCCCTCTCCCGGCCGTGACGGCAACGCGCGGGCGTATGCTCAAAGCGTGTCGGGAGAACGTCTGTCCGGGGGAGCGCCTCCGCCGCGCCGCCCGCGCGCACACCTCTTTCTGGCTGCCGCCGCGCTCGCCGCACTGGCCCTGATCGGCGGCGCCCTCTCCGGCGGCATCAGCCCCGCGGGCACCGGCTCACCCGGTCGCGACTCCGTCCCCGGCAGCGAGGCAACGCCGACGCCGCCCGCAGCGGCGCGACCGACCCCGTCCGCATCGCCGGATGCCACGGCCGTACCGACCTTCGACCGGGGAGCCCGCTCCGTCGACGACCCGACGAGCATCTGGGTCGTCGTCAACAAGAAGCGTCCCCTGCAGCCGAAGGACTTCACGCCGACGGATCTCGTCGACGTGCCGGTGCCCCACGTGTGGCTGCCACGCCTGCGGAAGGAGGCATCCGACGCCGTCGTCGGCATGTTCGCGGCCTTCACCGCAGAGACCGGGCTCCGCATGCAGTCGCAGAGCTCGTACCGCAGCTACGAGGCCCAGGTGCGCGTGTACAACGCGAACGGGCGGGAGGCCGCCGACAGCAGCATCGCGCGGCCCGGGTCGAGTGAACACCAGACCGGGCTGGCCATCGACATCAGCGCCTTGCCGGCTCGGTGCTCCCTGAACGCCTGCTTCGCCGGCACCCCACAGGGGGAGTGGCTCGCGAAAGACGCCTGGCGCTTCGGGTTCCTGCTGCGCTACCCCGCCGACAAGGTGAAGGTCACCGGCTACGAGTTCGAGCCGTGGCATTTCCGCTACATCGGGGTCGGCCTCGCCACCGAAATGCACGACATGGGCGTGAGCACGCTGGAGGAATTCTTCGGCCTGCCGGCGGCCCCTGACTATGGCTAGGCGCTGAGCCGCGTGGAGGGGTTTCGGATGCTTTGGTCAGGGGTTTGCCAAGAAGAAATGTTTCTCTGTCGAGTCCCCGCCCGTAACAGAGAAATGATTTTGTGCGCCCGAATTCATCCCAGGAACTCCGTCCCCAGCCCCGTCACCGGGTAGAGAAGCCCCCGCAGCCGCAGCCGCAGC
>DHJB01000031.1:5082-9403 GCA_002404115.1 Microbacteriaceae bacterium UBA4731 | reverse complement strand
CCGCAGCCGCAGCATAAGCACCGGCACTTCGTGTTCGGCGGAAGCATCGCCGCCGCCAGTGCCGCCGTCGCACTCTCGGTCGGACTCGCAACCGGAGGCGGAGCCCTCGGTGCCACAGTTCCCACGCCGTCGCCATCCGCGTCCGCCGCAGCGGTCGCGCAGCCGGAGCCGATCGTGCGCAGCAGCATCATCTCGTCCAACGGCGGCTCGGCCGGCTCCGTCACCGGCGGCACGGTCGTGACCGTCACCGGCGCCGACCTTGGCAAGGTCGCGAGCGTCGACTTCGGCGGCAACGCCGGCAAGGTCGTCGCCGTCACGGACGACACCGTCACGATGAAGACACCGCCCGCGACCGCCCTGGGCGCCGTCGCGGTCAAGCTGTACGACGTCGACGGCAAGGCTGTCCCTGTTGGCGTGCCGGCCTCGAGCACGGCGGCCGCCGCCACCACGCCGCTCAGCTTCAACCCGCTCACTTTTAACTACGTACCTGACCCGCACATCGCCGCGCAGACCAAGTACGCGCTGGCCCATTGGACGAACCCCAACTCCGCCTACGGCAGGATCCCCGGCAATGACTGCGTGAACTTCACCAGCCAGACGCTGGTCGCCCGCGGCTGGAAGATGGATGCCGGCTGGTCGTTCAACCCGCGGACGTGGCAGTACAGCTCGGCCTGGTCGAGTTCAACGGCCTTCGCCGCCTACCTGGCCGCGCACCCCCAACGCGCCACCGCGCTCACCGACAGCCAGCGCGACCGCGTGAAGGTCGGCGACGTCGTGCAGTTCGACTGGGACCGCTCCGGGGACCGCGACCACACGGGGGTCGTGACCCGGGTCACGAAGACGGCCGGCGGCGTGAATATCTACTACGCCGCGCATACCCTGAACACGGACTTCAAGTCGGTCGACGAGTCGTTGGCTAACACCGGCGGCACCGTCTCATACTGGAGTGTGACGTAGTCAGGATTCCCGTGGGGTCCCAATGCGTGCGAACCCACCCCCGAATGAATTGAGGACATCGTGGCGCTCACCCGTCCCTACCGGATCGGCCTGGTCGCGGTCGTCGGAATCGTCGCGGGAGCTGCCGCACTGTCTTCGCTGGGCTTTGACGGGACATCCGCTCCTGGTCACTCGACCGCACCCTCGGCAACGGATGCCGCGCCCCGCGCGACCCCGTCGGTCGCTCCGGAGCCGATCGCGGTCGACATCAAGGTGCAGAAGCAGCTGGCGTACGTTCTCGCCCACTGGAAGAAGTACAACCTCGCGCAGTACGGCCAGGTCGGGCACAACGACTGCGTCGACTTCGCCAGCCAGTCGCTGATCACCCGCGGCTGGGCCATGGACAGCGACTGGCACAGCGCGGGATCCGGATCCACCTTCACCTTCTCGAAGGCCTGGGTGAGCTCGACCAGCATGATGCACTACATGGCCGACTCCGGGCGGGCCACTGCGCTGACGGATGCCCAGCGCGACAAGGTGAAGCTCGGCGACATCGTGCAATTCGACTGGGACAAGTCAGGCGACCGCGACCACACCGGGATCGTTACGCGGATCGAGGGATCCGGCGACAAGATCAAGATCTACTACGCCGGACACACCGATGACACCGACTACCGCTCGGTGGACTGGGCGATCACCGTGAACCACCCGGGCGGCCGCGCGTATTACTGGAGCATCCCCTAGTCTGGACCCCCTACGCAATTGCGGCGTCGACGATCGCTTTCGCCTCGACCTGCACCTGCAGCAGGTGCTCCGGGCCCTTGAACGACTCCGCGTAGATCTTGTAGACGTCTTCGGTGCCGCTCGGCCGGGCCGCGAACCACGCGTTCTCGGTGACGACCTTGACCCCGCCGATTGCCGCGCCGTTGCCGGGCGCGTGGCTGAGCTTGGCGATGATCTTCTCGCCGGCGAGCTCGGTGGCCGTGATGGCGGCACCGTCGAGTTTGCCGAGCTGGGCCTTCTGCGCCGGCGTCGCCGCGGCATCCACCCGCGCGTAGGACGGAGCCCCGAAGTGCTCGGCGAGTTCGGTGTAGCGCACGCTCGGGGTCTTGCCGGTCACCGCGAGGATCTCCGACGCGAGCAGGGCGAGCAGGATGCCATCCTTGTCCGTGGTCCAGACGGTCCCATCGAAGCGTACGAAGCTCGCGCCGGCGCTCTCCTCGCCGCCGAAGGCGACGGATCCGTCGATCAGCCCCGGCACGAACCACTTGAAGCCCACCGGCACCTCCCAGAGGTCCCGGCCGAGGAAGCCGGCGACGCGGTCGATCATGGTCGACGAGACGAGGGTCTTGCCGATCGCGGCATCCGGACGCCAGCCTTCCCGGTGGCTGTACAGGTAGTCGATCGCGACGGCCAGGAAATGGTTGGGGTTCATCAGCCCGCCATCGGGGGTGACGATCCCGTGCCGGTCGGCGTCGGCGTCGTTGCCGGTCAGGATGTCGTAGTCGTCCTTGTGGGCGAGCACCGATGCCATCGCCGACGGGCTCGACGGATCCATCCGGATCTTGCCGTCCCAGTCGAGGGTCATGAACCGCCAGGTGGGGTCGACCTTCGGGTTGACCACGGTCAGGTTGAGTTCGTACCGGTCGCGGATGGCGCCCCAGTAGCCCACGCTCGCCCCGCCGAGCGGGTCGGCGCCGATGCGGATGCCGCTGGCCTTGATGGCATCCATGTCGATGATGTTCTCGAGGTCGTTGACGTAGTTGCCGCGAAAGTCGTACGTCTCCACTGCGCTCGGCTCGCTCATCTTCACGTCGTGGAGGCCGCCGGCGATGAGTTCGTTCGCGCGGTTCGCGATCCACGAGGTGGCGTCACTGTCGGCCGGGCCGCCGTGCGGCGGGTTGTACTTGAACCCGCCGTCGGACGGCGGGTTGTGGCTGGGCGTGACGACGATGCCGTCGGCCTCGTCCTCGTGGCCGGCACGGTTGTAGGCGAGGATGGCGTGCGACAGCGCCGGCGTCGGCACGTAGTCGTCGAACTCGTCGACCAGCGCGCGCACGCCGTTGGCGATAAGCACTTCGAGGGCCGTCGTGTACGCGGGGGCGCTGAGCGCGTGCGGGTCGGTTCCGATGAACAGCGGGCCGGTGATGCCCTGCGCCGCGCGGTACTCCACGATCGCCTGCGTGGTCGCGATGATGTGGTCTTCGTTGAATGCCGTGTTGAGGGAACTGCCGCGATGGCCGGAGGTGCCGAACGCGACCCGCTGGGCAGGGATGTCGACATCCGGTTTCAGGTCGTAGTACGCCTTGACGAGCGCTTCGACATCGATCAGATCAGAATCCTGGGCCGGGGTTCCCGCACGTTCGTTCATGCCCCCCATCCTTGCACTGCAACTAGGCTGTGAGCCATGCTCGAGACGCCTAATGTCACCTACAGCTTCCTGGGGCCGGTCGGCACCTTCACCGAAGCCGCGCTGGCCCAGGTCCCCGAGGCGCAGGGCAAGCCGTGGCGTGCCGTGAACAACGTGGGCGAGGCGCTCGCCGACGTACTGACCGGACGCAGCGTCGCCGCCATGATCGCGATCGAGAACTCGGTCGACGGCGGAGTGTCCGCCACCCAGGATGCCCTCGCCGGCTCGCCGGACCTGCGCATCATCGGCGAGTACCTCGTGCCGGTGAACTTCGTGCTCGTCGCCCGGCCGGGCACCACGCTCGCCGAGGTGAAAGTCATCAACGCCCACCCGGTCGCGTATGCGCAGTGCCGTATCTGGCTCGAATCCACGCTGCCCCACCACGGCCACATCCCGGCCTCGAGCAACGTCGCCGCAGCGGCATCCCTGTTCGAGAACACGCAGGCGGATGCCGCCATCGCCCCGCCCGGGATCGAGAAGCACCACGACCTCGTCGTGCTCGCCACGGACATCGGCGACAACCCCAACGCGGTCACCCGGTTCGTGCTGGTCAGCCGCACGACGACGCTCCCGGGCCGGACCGGCGCCGACAAGACGAGCCTGATCGTCGAACTGCCCGAGGACCGCTCCGGCGCGCTGCTCGAGATGCTCGAGCAGTTCGCCACCCGCGGAGTGAACCTCAGCCTGATCCAGTCCCGCCCGATCGGCGACGCCCTCGGCCGGTACCGCTTCGTGATCGACGCCGACGGCCACGTCCTCGACGAACGGGTCGCCGACGCCCTGCTCGGCCTGCGCCGCTCGAGCCCGAACGTCATGTTCCTGGGCTCCTACCCGCGGGCCGACAAGCGCCCGATCGAGTTCACCGAGCGCTACGACGACGAGATCTTCATCGAGGCGCGCGCCTGGCTGGAGAACCTGCTCACCGCATCCGACTGACGCTTCCCCCCGACGCTTCCCCCTGACCCTTCCCCCTGA
>DHJB01000031.1:0-5015 GCA_002404115.1 Microbacteriaceae bacterium UBA4731 | reverse complement strand
CCTGACCCTTCCCCCTGACCCTTCTCCCGCGAAAACGCAGTTGTGGTCACTAAAACGCCCTCATAACGACCACAAGTGCAGTTTCGCGGTGGAGGAAGAGTCAGTTTCGCGGTGGAGGGAGAGGTCAGCCGGGGGCGGCAGCCTTGGCGGGCACCCGCACGGTCAGGGCGTGGCGGTCGGCCCTGAGCCGGACCGCGCGCATTTTGCCGAATCCGTCGCCGTCGAGTTCGAACTCCTGCGGCTCGTCCACCGAGATGCGGATGTCGGGGCCGCGCAGCGTCGTCATCAGGCGTTCGTTCACCGGCTCGGTGCGCCGGATGATCTCCCGGCCCGCCGCCCAGCGGCGGAGCACCCCGTTCTCCCAGGTCACCCGGCGCCAGATCATCAGCCAGCCGAACACGTCCCTCGGATGCAGCATCGCGATGTCCAGGATGCCGTCGTCGAGCCGCGCGTCGGGCAGGAACTGCAAGTTACCGGGCAGTAGCCCGCAATTGGCGATCAGGATGGTGCTCACGTGCGCCTGGTGCTCCCCGCGTCCGCCGAGGGAGTAGCGGATGCGGAACGGCTCGGCCCGGGGGATCACCCGGACCCCAGCGTCCACGTAGGCCAGCCAGCCCACACGCTTCTTCAGGCCCGGTTTCGTCTTGACGAACATCTCGGCGCCGAGCCCGAGCCCCGCCATGACCAGGAAGGCATGGTCGCCCGTTTCGCCGTCAGCCGTCGTGACGGATGCGACGCCGACGTCGATGGGCATGTCCTTGCCGCCGAACGCGATGGCGGTGGCCTCGGTGAGGCTCGTCAGCGGGAGCCCGAGGTTGCGGGCGAGCAGGTTGCCGGTACCGGAGGGCACGATCGCCAGCCTCACCCCTCCGCCGCGGAGGGCCTCTGCCACCGCCCGCACGGTGCCATCGCCGCCGGCGGCGATGACCAGCGCCGCTCCGGCCGCGAGTGCGTCACGCGTTGCCTGCTGGCCGGGGTCGCTCGTGCTGGTCGGAAACCATTCGGTCTCGGCCCACCCCGCCGCGCTCGCCGCCGCGTTCACGCTCTCGCGCAGCCTGGCCAGGTCGACCTTGGTCGGGTTGTAGACAACGGCGGCGTGCCGGTCACTCTCGTTCGCACCGGGGGTCGCCACGAGGCCAAGGCTACCGGGTTGCCCCGCGGCGGCGCTTGTAGACTGGCCCGTGTGATTGATCCGGTAGTGCTGCGCGAGAATCCTGACCTCATCAAGCGTTCGCAGGAGGCGCGTGGCGCCTCCGTCGAGGCGGTCGATGGTGCGCTCGCCGCCGACGCGGCACGGCGCGCATCCATCACGTCCTTCGAGGCCCTCCGGGCCTCGCAGAAGCAGTTCGGCAAACGCGTCGCCTCCGCCCCCGCAGAGGAAAAGAAGGCGCTCGTCGCCGAGGCGCAGAGCCTCGCCGCAGAGGTCAAGGCCGCCGACGCGGCGGCGACAGAGGCCGAGGCGCGCTTCACCACCATCGTGCGCACGATCGCCAACCCGGTGATCGACGGTGTGCCGGCCGGCGGCGAAGCCAACTTCGTCACCCTGCGCACCCACGGCGACACGCCGACGTTCGACTTCGAGCCGCGTGACCACCTCGAACTCGGCGAGCTGCTCGGCGCGATCGACATGGCCCGCGGGGCCAAGGTGTCCGGCGCCCGGTTCTACTTCCTGCGCGGCATCGGCGCCCGCCTCGAGATCGCCCTGATGAACATGGCGCTCGACCGGGCGCTCACGGCCGGCTTCGTGCCGCTGATCACGCCGACCCTCGTGCGGCCGGAGATCATGGACGGCACCGGGTTCCTCGGCGAGCACAACGACGAGGTCTATTACCTGCCTGGCGACGACCTCTACCTCACCGGCACCAGCGAGGTTGCGCTCGCCGGCTACCACAAAGACGAAATCCTCGACCTCTCGGCCGGGGCGCTCCGCTACGCCGGCTGGTCGACCTGCTACCGCCGTGAGGCCGGCTCGGGCGGCAAGGACACCCGCGGCATCATTCGGGTGCACCAGTTCAACAAGCTGGAAATGTTCACCTATGTGCTGCCCGAGGATGCCGAGGCCGAGCACGACCGCCTGGTCGCGTTGCAGGAGGACATGCTGCAGTCCCTCGGCCTGAGCTACCGCGTGATCGACGTGGCGGCCGGGGACCTCGGGTCGAGCGCCGCCCGCAAGTTCGACATCGAAGCGTGGGTGCCCACGCAGGACGCGTTCCGCGAACTCACGAGCACGAGCAACTGCACCACCTACCAGGCGCGCAGGCTCGACATCCGTTACCGCACCGAGTCGGGCAAGACCTCGCCGGTGGCCACCCTGAACGGCACCCTGGCGACGACCCGCTGGATCGTCGCACTGCTCGAAACTCACCAGCAGGCCGATGGATCCGTGGTGGTGCCTGAGGCGCTGCGCCCCTACCTCGGCGGCCTCGAGCTGCTCGAACCGATCAGGTGACCGTGTCGGAGGAGCCGTGGCTGGTCGCGCTCGACATCGACGGCACGACGCTGCACGAGGACGGCACGATCAGCGAAGCGGTCATCGAGCAGGTGCGTCGCGTGGCCGACGCCGGCCACGAGGTCATGCTGGCGACGGGCCGGTCGGCCTCCGCCACGCTTCCCGTGCTCGAGCATCTTGGCATCACGCCGCGCTTCCTGGTCTGCTCCAACGGGGCGATCACCCTGCACCGGGACCCCGACGCGCCGATGGGGTACCGGCGAGAGTGGGTCGAGACGTTCGACCCGAGTGACGTGCTCCTCTCGATCCGCGCGAACCTCCAAGGCGCGCGCTTCGCCGTCGAAGACGAGCACGGGTACTACCGGTACACCGAGCCGTTCCCGGATGCCTCCATCGGCTTCGACAGCGCACACGTCGACTTCGACGAGCTGCTGGCTCACGCGGCGACCCGGGTCGTGGTGATCTCGCCGGATCACGACATGGAGGACTTCCTCAAGATCGTCGAGCGGCTGGGACTGCACCGGGTGAGCTATTCGATCGGCTGGACCGCGTGGCTGGACATCGCACCCGACGGCGTCAACAAGGCCACGGCGATGGAGCGGGTGCGCCTGGAGTTCGGCATCCCCCGCAACCGGGTGATGGCGGTCGGCGACGGGCGCAACGACATCGACATGCTGCTCTGGGCGTCAGTCGAGGGCCGCGGCGTGGCCATGGGTCAGTCTCCCACCGAGGTGATCGCCGTGGCCAGCGAGACCACGGCGTCGGTGCATGACGACGGTCTCGCGCACGTTCTCGGCAGCCTCTGACCGTATCTCCAGCCCGTTTTCAGGATCAGATGTGAGTCTGAAGAGTCCGTCATCGGTTAGAATCGGGCGTTGTTCGTTCGCGAACTTGGAGGGCTGTCCGAGCGGCCGATGGAGCCAGTCTTGAAAACTGGTGGGCAGAAATGTCTCGTGGGTTCGAATCCCACGCCCTCCGCACCGCGTGGTAGGCCGGCACACAACGAAGGGATTTGAGTGAGCGACCAATTGCGCCCCCGCTCGACGAGGTCGAAGAAGGTCGGCACCATCGCCCGCCACGGTCGGCTCAAGCGATCCAGCGCGGTCGTCACGCTGGTGAAGGCCCTGGCAGCCGCGCTCGCCGTGCTGCTGGTGAGCGGCGCATCCGTTGCCGCCATTGCGACCTACGACGTGATCGCCAGCGTCAAGCCCGGTGTCCACCTCGCCAACGAGACCAAGGGCCCGGCTCCACAGCTCAGCGCGATCAAAGGCGGAGTGAACCTGCTCCTGGTCGGCAGCGACAGCCGCGTCGGCCAGCCCAAGCTCTTCGGCGACGCCGACTCCACCGGCAGCCTCAACGACGTGACGATGCTCCTGCACATCTCCAAGGACCACAGCAACGCATCGGTGATCAGCTTCCCGCGCGACATGTTCGTGCCCATTCCCTCCTGCCCGAACCCCAAGGGCGGCAGCTACAGCTCAATGAGCAGCCAGAAGATCAACACGACACTCACCTACGGCGGGATGGCGTGCACCGTGCTCACCGTCGAGAAGCTCACCGGGCTCACGATCCCGTTCGCCGCCGAGGTTCAGTTCAGCGGCGTCATGGCCATGTCGACCGCCGTCGGCGGGGTCAAGGTCTGTGTGGCGGAGAAGATCGAGGACAAGCACACCGACACCTACCTGTCGGCCGGCGAGCACACGCTCTCGGGCCTGGCCGCGCTGCAGTTCCTGCGTACCCGCCACGGCATCGGCGACGGCAGCGACCTGACCCGCATCAACAACCAGCAGGTCTTCCTGTCCTCCCTCGTGCGCACGATCAAGAGCGCGGCGACGCTCTCCGACCCGACGAAGGTGTACTCGCTCGCCAAGGCCGCCACGGCCAACATGCAGCTGTCGAACAGCCTGAACAATGTTGACACGCTGGTTTCGATCGCGATGGCGCTCAAGGACATCGACCTCAACAAGGTTGTCTTCGTGCAGGTGCCGACCGGCGGCACCGCCGGCGGGGTGCTGCCGCTGCAGCCCGACTTCGACACCCTCTTCACGGCCATCGCGGCCGACAAGCCGATCCAGCTGGGCGGCACGACGGGACGAGGGGCGACCGCCGACCCGAACGCCCCGAAGACCCCGACTGCGACGCCGAAGCCGACGGCCACGGCCACCGCGCCACCGACGGAAGTGGCCGTGCTCCCCGGTTCGGCGACTGGCCAGACGGCCGGGCAATACACCTGCTCGGTCGGGCGCACGCTCAACAACCAGTAGCGCTTCCGCGGCATCCGTCCGGGCTGTGTTCGATCGGATGCCGCGAGTGCGGTTATGATTGCTGACGTGTGTTTGCAGCGCAAACATTCGGGAGACGTCGCATAGTTCGGCTTAGTGCACCACCCTGCTAAGGTGGAGTGCCCTTCACGGGGCACCGTGGGTTCAAATCCCACCGTCTCCGCTCTGCTATAACCCCGGAAATCCTTATGTTTCCGGGGTTATCTTGCTTCTTGGGGGATGGCCAAAGGGGCTTGCCCCCACAAAACCCCCACAATCGTGCGCTGGTAGGCCTCGTCCAAACG
>DHJB01000077.1:20535-34261 GCA_002404115.1 Microbacteriaceae bacterium UBA4731 | reverse complement strand
GTTCTTGTCGAGCGGGTCGCCGAGGCGCAGCGTCGAGAGACGCTGCTTGAGCCGGTCGACGACCTCGTCGTGGATGCTCTCCTGCACGAGGAGCCGGCTGCCTGCGCAGCAGACGTGGCCCTGGTTGAAGAAGATCCCGTTGACGATGCCCTCGATGGCCTGGTCGATCGGCGCGTCGTCGAAGACGATGTTCGCGGCCTTGCCGCCGAGTTCGAGGGTGAGCTTCTTGTCGGTGCCGGCCACCGACCGGGCGATAGCCCGGCCGACCGCGGTCGAACCGGTGAAGGCGACCTTGTTGACGTCCGGGTGGTTGACGAGCGCCTGGCCGGTGTCGCCGGCCCCGGTGATGATGTTCACGACGCCCGGCGGCAGGTCGGCCTGCTGCAGGATCTCGGCGAACAGCAGCGCCGTCAGCGAGGTCGTCTCTGCGGGCTTCAGCACGACCGTGTTGCCGGCGGCGAGCGCCGGGGCGATCTTCCACGCGAGCATGAGCAGCGGGAAGTTCCACGGGATCACCTGGGCGGCCACGCCGAGGGAGGCCGGGTTCGGCCCGAGGCCGGCGTGGTCGAGCTTGTCGGCCCAGCCCGCGTAGTAGAAGAACCAGGCGGCGACGAGAGGCACGTCGACGTCGCGGCTTTCCTTGATCGGCTTGCCGTTGTCCAGGCTCTCGGCGACGGCCAGCTCGCGGGCGCGCTCCTGCACGAGCCGGGCGATGCGGAACAGGTACTTGCCACGGTCACTGCCGGAGAGGCGCGACCAGGCGCCGGTGTACGCGCGGCGGGCGGCGGCGACGGCCGCGTCGACATCCGCGTCATTGGCGTTGGCGATCATTGCGATGCGCTTCTCGGTGGCCGGGTTGATGGTCTGGAACGGCGTGCCGCGGCCGGCGACGAACTCGCCGTCGATGAACAGGCCGTAGTCCGAACGGAGGTTCAGGATCGCCTGCGACTCCGGCGCCGGAGCGTAGTCAAGGAAGTTCATGGTTGTCCCTAATCGATCGTCACGTAGTCGGGGCCGGAGTAGTGCCCTGTGGTCATCTTCTGGCGCTGCAGCAGCACGTCATTGAGCAGGCTCGATGCGCCGAACCGGAACAGGTGCGGCTGCAGCCACTCCTCACCAACGGTTTCGGCGACGGTCACGAGGTATTTGATCGCATCCTTGGAGGTACGGATGCCGCCGGCCGGCTTGACGCCGATCTTCACGCCGGTGAGGCTGTTCCAGTCGCGCACGACCTCGAGCATCGACAGCGTCACGGGCAGGGTCGCGGCGGGCGCGACCTTCCCGGTGGATGTCTTGATGAAGTCGCCCCCGGCCAGGATGGCCAGCCAGGACGCGCGGCGCACATTGTCGTAGGTGTTCAGCTCGCCGGTCTCGAGGATCACCTTCAGATGGGCGGAGGTGCCGTTCGGTCGGCGGCAGGCCTCCCTCACGGCGACAATCTCGTCGAAGACCTGGCCGAAGCGGCCGGAGAGGAAGGCCCCGCGGTCGATGACCATGTCGATCTCGTCCGCGCCGGCAGCGACCGCGTCCGAGGTGTCGGCGAGCTTCACGGCGAGCGATGCTCGGCCGCTTGGGAAGGCGGTGGCGACGGCGGCGACCTTGACGCCGGCATCCGTTCCGGCCGAGTGGGCCGAGCCGAGCGCCTGGACCGCGTGCGGCACCATGTCGCCGTAGACGCAGACCGCCGCGACGCGGGGGCAGCCGGGGTCGCCGGCGTCGGGGGTGAGTGCCTTGCCGACGAGCGAGCGCACCTTGCCGGGCGTGTCGGCACCCTCGAGGGTCGTCAGGTCGATCAGGGTGATGATCTTGTCGAGTGCCCACTTCTTGGAGGTGGTCTTGATCGAGCGGGTGCCGAGGTCGGCCGCGCGCTGTTCGAGGCCGACGGCGTCGATCCCCGGGATGCCGTGGAGGTATCGGCGCAGGTTCGCGTCGGTGGCCTCGCCGCCGAGCAGCGCCAGGGCGTGCTCCCGGGCGGCCGGCTGGGTGGCCAGGTGGCTGCTAGTCATGAGTTGTCCTCGCGGTCGATGTGGTTCATGCGTCGTCGCCCAGCAGGGCGTTGGCGGTGTCTTCGTCGGTGACCAGGACCGTGCAGAGCCCGCTGCCGACGACGGCGCGGGCGACGGCGTGCTTGGCGCTGCCGGAGATCACGGCGATCGCAGTCTTCGCCCGGCGCAGCTGCTCGAGCTGGATGCCGACCGTGCGCTCGTCGAGGGCAGGATCGACGATGTTGCCGTTGCTGTCGATGTACCGGCCGACGATGTCGCCGACGGCTCCCTTGCGCACGAGTTCGGTGATCTGCTCCGGGGTGAGGTAGCCGCTGTCGACGAGCGCCGAGTTCTCGTCGGCCTGGCCGGCGCTGTAGAGGTAGGCGGATGCCCCGATGGCCAGTTCGAGCACGGCCGCCACGGCGCGGTCAGCTTCGATGGCCTGCTTGGTTTCGATCCGTTCCAGGATGGCCGGGCTGGGCAGCAGCATCGCCGCACCGGAGGCCTTCTCGGCGATGGTCACGGCGGTCGTCGCCGCCGTGCCCGCACGCTTGTTGAGGCTGACGCCGCCGTTGATCTGCACCACGTTGACGCCGGGCGCCCAGCCCTGCTTGAGGTGCAGCGACACGTCGTGGAGGGTGCGGCCCCAGCTGATGCCGAGCGTGCGCGGGATGGGGCGGAGGCTGGCCAGGTAGTCCGCGGCGGCCTGGGCGGTGCGCGACTGCAGTTCCTCGTCGCTCGATACGCCGGCGGAGGAGACGACGATGGCATCCTTCAGGCCGGTCGCTTCGCGGAGCCGACGTTCGATCGGGAGGCGGCGGGCGCGCGGGTGCACGATCTCGATCCGGATGAACCCGCTGGCCTTCGCCTGCGCAAGGAGCCGGCCGACCTTCCAGCGCGTGAGGCGGAGGATCGAGCCGATCTCGTCCTGGGTCTTGTTCTCCTCGTAATACAATTCGGCGGCGCGAATCGACAGCAGTTCGTCGGTGGCAATCACCCAGGCACTCTCCATTCTTGTGTCCTGTCCAGCCTAGGTGGCCCTCTGTTCCCAAACAACACCTGTTGATCATCTTGCTCATATGAGCAGGCGACGGCGCGCCGTGCAGACCGTAGGCTCGAACTATGGACACCAGCGCTGCGCCTTCCAGTACCGTGCACCCCGTCTACGCCCTCGCGGTCGATCTCGGCGGAACCAAGGTCGAGGCCGTGCTGGTCGACGACCGCGGTGCGCTGCTGCCCGGCAGCCGGCACCGCGCCCCGACCGGCAACACCGCCACCTCCGAGGAGTTCGCCGCGAGCGTCACCGATGTGGTCACCCGCACCCGCGCACTCCTCCCGCCGGGCGCGACCCTGGCCGGGGTCGGCATCGGGTCGGCCGGGCCGATCACCGTCGCATCCGGCGCCGTCTCACCCCTCAACCTTCCGGCTTGGCGCGAGTACCCGCTGCGCGACCTCGTGCGCGGGCTCGTTCCGGATGCCCTGGTGCGACTGCGCATGGACGGCCTGTGCATCACGCTCGCCGAGCACTGGCTCGGCGCGGGCCAGGGCGTCGACAACCTGATGGGCATGGTGGTCTCGACCGGGGTCGGCGGCGGCCTCATCCTGGGCGGCCACACGATCTCCGGGCCGAGCGGCAACGCTGGCCACATCGGCCACGTCGAGGTCGGCGGCTTCGACGACAAGTGCGCCTGCGGGGGCATGGGCTGCCTCGAGGCGGTCGCTTCCGGCCCGCGCACGGTCGCCTGGGCCCGCGCCCAGGGCTGGGAGGGCTCGACCGGGGAGGACCTCGCGGTCGGCTACGCGGCCGGCGAGGCGATTGCGATGCGCGCCGTCCGGCGGGCCGGCCGCGCCGTGGGCCGCGCGATCGCGTCGGCGACCAACCTCGTCGACCTCGACCTGGTTGCGATCGGCGGCGGATTCTCCCAGGTGACGCCTGACCTGTTCGATTTCGTGCGCGAGGCCATCGCCGAGCGCACCGAGTTCGAGTTCGCGACCCGGGTGCGCGTGGTGCCGTCCGCCCTGTCCGGCGACGGCCCCCTGATCGGCGCGGCCGCCCTCATCCACCGCGCCAACCTCGTCGACTAGCGGTCGCTCACTCCGGGTACTGAACGCGCCCTGGACGCGCCGTCAGGCTTCGGTGGCCGGCCGGTTCCAGTGATCCTCGAGCATGTGCGGCCGGGCGATCACGGCGCCGGCGATCATCACGGCGAGCGCGCCCACGATCAGAACGATGAGGGGCCACAGCCATGCCCCGGTCCATTGGTGCAGCACGCCAACGGCCAACGGCCCGAGGGCCCCGAGCGTATAGCCGACGCCCTGCACGAATCCGCTGAGCGCCACCGCACCCTCGTGCGTGCGGGTGCGCAGGTTGATCAGCACAAGGGCGAGGGGGAAGAGCAACGGGCCGAGCCCGGCCAGCGCCACCCACAGCCACGGCGCGGCCGCCGGGGCGACGAGCAGGCCGAGCTCGCCGATGGCCAGGAAGAACGCCCCGGCATAGACGAGCAGGCCCACGTTCTTCATGCGCGCGGTGAGAACCGGGATGATCAGGGCGCAGGGGAAGCCCATGGCCGCGAAGAGGGACAGCAGGGTTCCGGCCTGCGCGCCGGAGACGCCGGCGGTGTCCACCAGGAGCTTCGGAAGCCAGGCGAACATGGAGTAGGCGCTGAACGAGGAAACCGCGAAGCACACCGCGATCGCCCAGGCGATGGACGAGTGCCAGATCCGGCCGAGGACCGCCGGTTCGGCCTCCTCGACGACGGGTTTCGGCACGTTCGAGGTGCGGTGGCGCACCAGCATGGCGACCCACGGCACGAGTGCAGCCAGGGCGAGAATGGCCCACATCCCGAGGGAGGTCCGCCAGCCCGCGGCATCCGCCACCGGGACGGCCACCAGCGGCGGCACCAGCGTGCTGAGCGAGATGATCGAGACATAGAGGGACGTGACGAGGCCGACCCGGTCGGGAAAGTACTTCTTCACGAGCGGCGGCAAGAGCACGTTGCCCACGCCCAGGCCGGCGAACGTGACGGCGCTGCCGATGAGCAGCCAGGCCAGCGAGCCGGAGAGACCGCGCATCACGTGGCCGGCCAGGATCGCGACGAGCGACAGGACCAGCACGTTCTCGAGGCCGATGCGCCGAGTGAACACGGGGGTAAGGATTCCGAAGATCGCGAAGCACACCGGGGGCAGCATGCCGAGCACGCCGACCGCGAGGGAGCCGAGTGGGATGTCGACCGTGATCTCGGTGACGATCGGCGAGAGCGCGGCGACCGCGGTGCGCAGGTTCGCCGCGACGAGCAGGATGCCGAGGAGCGCGAGGGTTCGACCGGCCCACAGGCTGCGGGCTGGGGTGTCGATCACCGGGCAAGTCTAGGGTGCACGAGATCGCGGAGTCCGCCGCGGCCCCGGCGTTCCGCCGACGTGCAGACGGGCCGCGCGGCCTACTGGTCTCATGCGCCAGACCTCTGCACACCAGGCCGTCGTGGAAATGGACCCTCAGGGCGACGAACGGGCCCTGGGCGGGGCGATCACGGTGGAGCTGTGCGGCTCGCTCGACCACGAACCTCCCTGCGCGCTGCGCGGCTGAGTTCGTCGACACGGGCCCGCCTGGGCGCCCGCGCCTAGGCTGGACGGCATGGCAGACTTCGCAAAGTACCTTCCGCTCAGCCACCGACCCGCCGGCGAGGAGTCCGGCGTGACGTCCGACTGGAGCGCGCACATTGCGGCCACCCTCACGGCGACCGCCGACCTGCTGGCCGGGCTCACCCCCGAGCAGTGGGAGGCGCCGAGCCTGTGCGCGGGCTGGCGGGTTCGGGATGTCGCCGGCCACCTCGTCTGGCGGGTCGGTAGCTCGAACCGCGACCTCGTGCGCACGGCCGCCCGCGCCTACCTCGGCCACTTCATCGATCCGAACCGTGCGATCGACGTGCTGAGCCGGGCCGCCGCGGAGGCCGAACCCGGCGACCTGGTCGCGCGGATCAGAGAGATCGCCGCGGGGAAGGCATCCGGACACGGGCGACACGGAGTTTCCGAACTGGCCGAGGCGGTCGTGCACGGGTACGACCTCGCCCGCCCGCTCGGCATCTCCCTGCCGGTCGCATCCACCGCGTCGGGCAGCGTCGCACTCTTCCGGAGCCTGGTCGCGCCCCTGGGCGTCAAGGCCGTGCTCCGCCGCCGCACCCTCGTCGCGACGGATGCCGACTGGAGCGTCGGCCGCGGCCCGGCCATTCGCGGCACGGCCGAGGAGCTCATCCTGTTCCTGTTCGGCCGCGCTCCGCTCCCCGACCAGCACGTCTCCCCTCCCGCGAAAACGCAGTAGTGGTCGCTTCAGCGCGCTGAGAACGCGCACAACTGCAGTCTCGCGGAGGGGCGGCCGCGGAAGGGGGCGCAGGTCAGGAGAGCATCAGGCGGGCACGATCCACGTCGTCGCGCATCTGCACGATCAACGGTTCGATGCCGGTGAAGGCGACCATGCCGCGGATGCGTTCCACGAACGACACCTCCACCAGGTGGTCGTAGAGGTCGATGTCGCGGTCGAGCACGTACGCCTCAACCTGCTTCTGCGCCACCCCGGCGAAGGTGGGGTTGTTCCCCACCGAAATGGCCGCCGGGTACCGGATGCCGGCATCCATGAGCCAGCCTGCGTACACCCCGTCGGCCGGAATGAATCCCTCGGAGTCGGGCGACAGGTTGGCGGTGGGGAAACCCAGTTCGCGGCCCCGTGCGGCGCCGTGCACGACGATCCCGCGCACCGTCGGGAGGTGCCCGAGCAGCCGGGAGGCCGTCCCGACATCGCCGGCGACGAGCAGCTGACGGATCCAGGTGGACGACACCCGGCGTTCGTTGTCCGGCTTCACATCGTCGATCAGACGCACCTCGAAGCCGTACCGTTCGCCGAGCTGCCGGAGCATGGCGACGTCGCCGGCCCCCCGCGCGCCGAATCGGAAATCACTGCCGACCAGCACGTGCCGGGCATGCAGCCCTCGCACGAGGATGCTGTCGACGAACTCCTCCGGCGGCAGCGCGGCCAGGGCCCGGGTGAACTCGAGCACGAGGGTCGCGTCGATGCCGGTTTCGGCCAGCAGGTCGAGCTTCTGCTCGACGCTCACGAGCGTTTTCGGGCAATTCTCCGGCGAGAGCACGGCGAGCGGATGCCGGTCGAAGGTCACGACCACGGAGACCAGCCCGTCACGTTCGGCGAGGGATTTCAACTCGGCGACGACCGCCCGGTGGCCGGCGTGCACTCCGTCGAACTTTCCGATGCTCACGGCCGACGCCGGCCAGTCCGCCGGAATCGCGCCGACGCCGTGCAGCGTCTTCATGCGCGTCTTCATGCGCGGCCGGCGGGCGCCGGGCGGCTCGCTGCCGCCGGGTGCTTGCGCAGCCACCACATGCCGAGGAGGGGAAGGACGAGCGGGACAAATCCATAGCCGCTGCCGTAGACCGACCATACCGTTTTGTGCGCGAACAAAGCCGGATCGATGAGACTCAGGGTGCCGACCACGAGCACGCCGAGCAGTTCGAAACTGATCGTGGCCCAGGCGAGGCGGTACCAGACCGCGCCCCGGTTGATCAGCGCGACCGTGGCCGCGATGTACACGACGGCGGCGAGCGCGGACAGCGAGTAAGCAAGCGGCGCGGGGCCGAATACCTTGGGTTCGAGAAGTTGAACGAACGATCGGCCCGTGGCTGCGAGGGCTAGCAGCCCGTATACGACGATGAGGAGTCGACCTACGCCGGTCACCCGGTTCGTCGGGGCGGCTACGGTCTCTGGTGTGGGCTGCAGATCAGTCATGGCTCAGCAATTATCGCAGCATCCGCTCAGACGCCCTGCACGGTCCAGATCTGATACATCCGATACAGCATCACGGCGACAGCGAGACAGACCACGCCCAGGATGACGGTGCTCCAGCGGCTGCGTTCGATCAGCGCCCAGAACCCGGCGGCTGCCGGCAGCACGAGGGCACTCACCAGATACGTGTAGAACTCGAGCAGGCTGCCGCTGGAGTGGTTGCCAAGCAGCGGCGCGATGAGGGCGACGCCCAGCTGCCCGACGAGCAGTACTTCCACCAGCGCGGTTGCGCCCATCGTCAGGTCGGTCGGCTTGCGTCCGGCGAGGCCCAGGCCGATGCAGAATACGCCGCCGATCACGGCGACCGCCAACTGCACCCAGGTAAACCACTCGATCATGATGCGCCGCCCCCGGTGGTCGTCCCTGTGTCGCCGGTATCGTCCGGCGGAAAGTTGATGAGTGATTTGGCGTGGCTGCCCCGGTATTCGACCAGGCCCACCAGCCGCCCGTCGGGGGCGATGGCGGCGATCGGGCCGGGCCGGCTCTGGGCTGGGTCCACCTCGATGCTCTTGCCGTGGCCGAGGTCAATGGCCTGCTGCTCGGTGAGGTCGAGTCGGCCGAGGAGTCGGGTGGCGGCATCGGCCGGGCCGATCAGAGCCGATGCGACGTCGAGGTCGGCCAGCGGTTGCGCGGCGTCGAGCCCGAACGGCCCGATGCGGGTGCGGCGCAGGCTGGTCAGGTGACCGCCGGCGCCGAGGGCCGCGCCCAGGTCGCGGGCCAGGGCGCGAATGTAGGTGCCGGAGGAGCACTCCACGCGCACCGTCAGGTCGAGGAACCCGTCGGCCTGGGCGGCGGAGACGAGCTCGAAGGTGCTCACCGTGACCGGGCGGGCCGGGAGATCCACCTCTTCCCCGGCGCGCACGCGTGCGTACGCCCGCTTGCCGTCGACCTTGATGGCGCTCACGGCGCTGGGCTGCTGCAGGATGTCTCCGGTGAGCGCCGCGATGCCGGCCTCGATGGCCTCAGGGGTGAGCGCCGCGACGGCTTCGGCGGGGGCACGGGTCAGCTCCTCCCCTTCCGCGTCGTCGGTCGTCGTGGAGGCACCCAGCCGGATGGTGGCCAGGTACTCCTTATCGAGGCCGACGATGTAGGTGAGCAACCGCGTCGAACTGTTGATGCCAAGGATGAGCAGGCCGGTGGCCATCGGGTCGAGCGTGCCGGCGTGGCCGACCTTGCGGGTGCCGGCGAGGCGACGGGTGCGGGCGACCGCGTCATGGCTGGTCCAGCCCTGCGGCTTGTCAATGAGAAGGAGGCCGCTGGTCACACTCCGAGGCTATCAGCGCGTCCGCCGTAGGATGTGAGCCGTGAGAATTGCTGTGATCGGGGCCGGAGCGCTCGGCGGAACCTTCGCGACCCTGCTCGCCGGCGCGGGCCACGACGTGACCGTGACTGCCCGCGGAGGGGGGCTGGCGGCTATCCGCGCCGACGGCATCCACCTGTCCGGCGGCTTCGGCGACGCGCACGCCCGGCCGCGGGCCATGGAGCGGCTGGTGGAGACGCCGGAGCTGACCCTGGTCTGCACCAAGGCGCAGGATGCGGAATCCGCCATCGCGGACAATGCCGCCGTGATCGACGGCTCGGCCGTGATCGTCGTGCAGAACGGCCTCGACGGGGTGCGCACGGCCGCCCGGCTGCTCCCCCGCTCCGACTGCTTCGGCGCCCTGTCGATCATCGCGGCGAACTACACGGAACCGGGACACGTGACCGTCACGACCGCCGCGCCGACTTACCTGGGGCGCGGGGACGGGCCGGCGGATGCCGCGACGCGGCGCTGGCAGGCCGTGCTGGCCGGCGCGGTTCCGACGATCACCATCGACAACTTCGTCGGCGCGCAGTGGACGAAGCTCGTGGTCAACATGCTCAACGCCCTGCCCGCCATCACCGGCATGAGCGTGCAGGCCGTCGTCGACCATGCCGGGCTGCGCCGGGTGATGACCGCGAGCATGCGGGAGGCCGTGCGCGTCGCCCTGGTCAGGGGGGTGCACTTCGGATCCCTGCAGGCGCTCGGCCACGGGCGGCTGCGCGCGTTCTCGTGGCTGCCGCTGTGGGCCGGGCAGCTGCTGCCGCTGATGATGCGCGTGCGGATGGGCAACGTGCCCAACCTGGGCTCCACGCTGCAGAGCCTCCGGCGGGGCCAGCCCACCGAAATCGACTTCCTGAACGGCGCGATCGTGCGCGAGGCCGGCGTCGCCCGCATGCCTGCCCCCGTCAACGCCCTGCTCACCACGCTCGTGCACGAGGTGGAGGCGAGCGGCACTCCCCTGTCCCCGGCGGACGTGATCACCAGGTTCGCCGCGTTGCCCCGGCGGTAGCGGAGGTCAGCAGCTGTCGAGAAACACCCGGCGCGGGCTGGCGGCATCCGTGTTGTCGATAACAGCGGAGGCCTGCTCGCGCGGTCGGTCTTCGGCGAGGTACAGCCGGTCTGCCTCGCTCTCGGCTTCCCCGTCGAGGAGCACGCTGTATGACCACAGGTCGCGGAGCTCGCGCCGGTTGGCGAACTCGCCGTCCACGATGAGGGTCGCGTCGTCCGGCGCGGTCTGCCAGGTCGGTTCGATCCACGCGTCACTGTCAGGGTCGAACACCTGGGTCACGAAACCGGTGCTGCCGCCCATGCGGAATGGCTCGACGAGCACGCGGCGCAGGGCAGAGTAGTCGTGGCCGAAGCGGTAGTGCCGTTCGAGTGATTCCGGGCCGAAGCGGTCCTGCTCGGCCCTCGACCGCCGGAAGTAGCGCAGCGAGGCCCGGAAGGCAGGGTGCTCACGCTCCCGGAGCACGGCGGCGAGGTCGTCGGCGAAGGACTCGCGGCCCGAAGCATCCGTGCCGTCGATCGCCACGATCGTGCGGCCTCGGCCGTAGTTGCCCATGATCTCCGTCGCGAGGGCTCGCAGGAATTCGGTCCGGGGCGTGGAGACGAGTCTCATGATTCGACCCTAGGTTAGAAAGGGTGAACGTCACAGGCCCAACGGGCATCGCCCCTTCGATCACTGCCTGGTTCGACGCCAACGGCCGGGACCTGCCGTGGCGCCGTGAGGGGTTCTCGGCCTGGGGCACGCTGGTCAGCGAATTCATGCTGCAGCAGACCCCCGTCGTGCGAGTCGTCCCGCGGCTCGCGGAATGGCTGGAGCGCTGGCCCACCCCGGCGGCCCTGGCCGCGGTGCCGCCGGGCGAGGCCGTGCGCGCCTGGGCGACGCTCGGCTACCCGCGGCGCGCGCTGTGGCTGCACGCCGCCGCCGTCGAGATCACCGAGCGCCACGGCGGCGACGTGCCGGAAGACGTCGAGGCCCTGTTGGCCCTCACCGGGATCGGGGACTACACGGCCAGGGCGGTCGCCGCGTTCGCTTACGGCCACCGGCATCCGGTCGTTGACACCAACACCAGGCGGGTCATCGCGCGGGCCGTCGCCGGCCAGGCCGAACCGGCGCCGCCGTCCCGCGGCCGCGACCTCGACGCCATGTCGATGCTGCTCCCGGAGGACCGGAGCGAGGCGGCCGCATTCAACGCCGCGATCATGGAGCTGGGCGCGCTGGTGTGCACCGCCAGGAAGCCCGCCTGCGACGGATGCCCGATTCGGAATGAGTGTGCCTGGCATGCTGCCGGCTACCCGGCGCACACCGGGGCGCGGAAGGCCGTGCAGAAGAAATTCGAGGGAAGCGACCGGCAGGTGCGCGGGCTGATCATGGCCGAACTGCGGGCGACGCGGCATCCGGTGACGGATGCCGAGATCACCGGCCTCTGGCCTGACCCGGCCCAGCGCGAGCGCGCCCTGACCGGCCTCCTCGCCGACGGACTCGCCGTCACGACGCCAGGCGGCTACACCCTCCCGCACTAGCCGAGGCTCACGGGATCGCGGGACTACTTCGCAGCGTCCCCGGCGGCGGGCTCTGCGCTGACTTCCACGGCCTCGTCGTCGTCGTCTTCTTCGTCTTCGTCGAAGTCGCGCGGCTTGACGTAGGGATCCTCGTCACCGGCGTACGTGGCACTGCGGGCGAGCTGCTCGACCTCGGTGTCGCGTTCGCGCGCTTCACGCAGGAGGTCGTCGATCAGCGCGGCGTTCTCCGGGATCGCGTCGGCGATGAACTCGATCGACGGGGTCAGCCGGGCAGTGATGTTCTTGCCGACTTCGCTGCGGAACATTCCGGTGGCGGCCTTGAGCGCGGCGGCGCTGTTGGTGCGTTCCTCTTCGGATCCGTAGACCGTATAGAACACCGAGGCGTGCTGGAGGTCACCGGTCACCTTGACGTCGGTGATGGTGACAAAACCGAGCCTCGGGTCGCGGATGCCGCGTTCGAGACGCTTGGCCACGATGACCTTGATGCGGTCCGCCATCTTCCTGGCGCGTGCCGGATCTGCCATTGCTGTACTCCCTGTTCCTTCGCGACCGTTCTGCCGCTCTTAAGCTTTTCCCAGCCACCGGGGTGACGTTCAAATCTCTGCGAATCTTAGTCGCAGCTCGATCCCCCTACTGCACCTAATACGTGCTGAGGGAATCGGGGTAGGGGTCCCCGCTCTCTTCCCCTTTTAGGGGGAGGATCGCGGGGACCCCTGAACCAACGGGTATTAGACCCGCGGCTTCTCCTTCATTTCGATCGTCTCAATCTCATCACCGATCTGGATGTCGTTGAACTTGCCGAGACCAATACCGCACTCGAAGTCCGTACGAACCTCGGTGACGTCGTCCTTGAAGCGACGCAGCGACTCGATGGCCAGGTTGTCCCCGACCACGATGCCCTCGCGGATGACGCGAGCCTTGGCGTTTCGGGTGATGGTTCCGGACCGAACGATGACACCGGCAACGTTTCCGAACTTGGAGGAACGGAACACCTCGCGGATCTCGGCGACACCACTCTGCACCTCTTCGAACTCGGGCTTGAGCATTCCCTTGAGGGAGCTCTCAATGTCCTCGAGTGCGTTGTAGATGACCGAGTAGAAGCGCACGTCGACGCCTTCACGGGCGGCGCGCTCGCGCGCCTTCGTGTCAGGTCGAACGTTGAACCCGATGATGATGGCGTTGTCGACGGTGGCGAGGTTGACGTCGCTCTCCGTGACGGCACCGACACCGCGGTGGATGATCCGAAGCTGCACCGAATCGTCGACCTCGATCTTGAGGAGCGACTCTTCCAGTGCCTCGACGGCACCGGACACGTCGCCCTTGATGATGAGGTTGAGCGACTCGACCTTGCCCTCTTCGAGCGCACGGGTGAAGTCCTCGAGGCTGATCCGCTTGCGGGCCTTGGCCAGCAGGGCGTTGCGCTCTGCGGCTTCACGCTTCTCGGCGATCTGACGGGCGGTACGGTCTTCGTCGATGACGAGGAACGTGTCGCCGGCGCGCGGGACACTCGAGAGGCCCTGCACCTGAACCGCACGGGACGGCGTCGCGGCGAGAACGGGCACGCCGTTTTCGTCGGCCATCGCACGGACGCGGCCGTAAGCCGTTCCGGCGACGATCGAGTCTCCGACATGCAGCGTTCCGGACTGGATGAGCACGGTTGCAACCGCACCACGGCCCTTGTCGAGCTTGGCCTCGATGGCCACACCGCGGGCATCCTTGTTCGGGTTGGCCCGCATGTCGAGTCCGGCGTCAGCGGTGAGCAAGACGGCGTCGAGGATTTCCTGGATGCCGACCTTGTTGCGCGCCGACACGTCGACGAACATGACGTCTCCGCCGTATTCTTCGGCGACGAGGCCGAATTCGGTGAGCTGCTGGCGAACCTTCTGCGGGTTGGCGCCGGGCTTGTCGATCTTGTTCACTGCGACCACGATCGGCACGTTAGCGGCCTGCGCGTGGTTGAGTGCCTCAATCGTCTGCGGCATGATGCCGTCATCGGCGGCCACCACGAGGATGGCGATGTCGGTGACCTGCGCACCACGAGCACGCATGGCGGTGAACGCC
>DHJB01000077.1:12218-20312 GCA_002404115.1 Microbacteriaceae bacterium UBA4731 | reverse complement strand
TGGTCGACGTGACCCATGACGGTGACGACCGGCGGACGTGCTTCGAGTTCTTCATCGGTTTCGTCGGCCAGTTCCTGGTCGATGTCGATGTCGAACGCGAGAAGCAGTTCGCGGTCTTCGTCGTCGGGCGAGACCATCTGGATCTTGTAGCCGAGCTCGCTGCCGAGCACGTCGAACGTGGCCTCGTCGAGGGACTCGGTCGCCGTTGCCATCTCACCGAGGTGGAACAGCACGGTGACGAGGTTTCCGGGGCTCGCGTCGATCTTGTCGGCGAAGTCGGTGATCGAAGCACCGCGACGCAGGCGAACAACGGTTCCACCGTCGCCGCGGGGTACGCTCACGCCACCCAGCGACGGGGCCTCGCGCAGTTCGAATTCCTGCCTCTTGGTCCGCTTCGACTTGCGGGCGCGGCTCTTGCCGCCACCGCGACCGAATGCACCGGCGGTTCCGCCACCAGGACCGCGACCGCGGCCACCTGCACCGCCACCGCCTGCCGGGCGGGGCGGGCCGAAGCCCGGTGCTGCTGCCGGGGCGCCACCGGGGCGCTGGAAGCCCGGACGAGCGCCGCCGGCGCCGCCTGGTGCTCCACCCGGACGCTGGAAGGCGCCCGGACGCTGGCCGAAACCGGTCGGGCGCGGAGCCTGGCCGGGTCCGCCGGGGCGGGGTGCGCCGGGGCGCGGGGCGGCCGGACGCGGGATGTTGCTGGGCGAGGCGGAAGGCGGGCGCTGGCCCATGCCCTGCGCGCTCGCGAACGGGTTGTTGCCCGGACGCGGGGTGGGCGTCTTGCCCATGCCCTGGTTGCTGGCGAACGGGTTGTTACCCGGACGCGCGGCTCCCGGACGCGGGACGCTGCCGGGCTTCGCGGCGGATGCCGTTCCACCGTCGGCCTTGGCTGCCGGTGCCTCCGCGGCCGGAGCCTCTGCCGCTGCCTTGTCGGCTGCGGCTGCCTTGTCGTGTGCCGCTGCCTTCTCTGCCGCCTGCGCCTGGCGCTCGGCGACGGTGAGTGGTGCGGAGGGGACGGGTGCGGCGTCCGCGGCCGGCGCGGCGACGAGCGCCGGGACGGGCTCGGCGACCGGCGCGGCAGCCGGCTTGGCCGGTGCCGGGCGTGCGCCCGGCTTCGCGGTGGAAGCGACGGCCGGCTTTGCGGCGACGGGCGCTTCGGTCTTGGTGCCCGCTGGGGCGGTCTTTACGCCGTCTGCTTCGAGGGCGGCACGAAGCCTTCTGGCGACGGGGGGTTCAACGCTACTGGACGGTCCTTTGACGAACTCGCCCATTTCCTTCAGCTTTGCAAGTGCGACCTTGCTGTCGACACCAAGTTCGGTGGCGATCTCGTGTACGCGTGGTTTTGCAGCCACAATTCTCCTGTTCCGGGCCTGCACCCGGAAAGGGGCAGACCGTTAGTAACGGACGGGTCTCATTTCGAGCCGCTCATTAGTTATCCATTAGCCAATTCAGCCTGTTCTCTAGTTGTTTCGCGTCCAGGTGGCTGGTCACGCGAAGAGCACGCCCAAAGGCGCGTCGCCTTGCGGCTTCCTGGAAGCACGCGGCGGTGGGATGCAACCACGCACCTCTGCCGGGGAGGGTGGCGGTTTCATCCACCACGAGTTCTGATTCCCGGGCTACAACCCTCAGAAGTGAGGATCGAGGAGCGCGTGAACGGCATCCAATGCACGTTCTAACGGGTTCCATCGTACCCCCTCGACCTCTCTATTCGTTGTCCTCCAGAATACTGTCAGGTTGAATGTCGATTTTCGCGCCGGTCAGCTTCGCCGCGAGGCGGGCGTTCTGGCCCTCCTTGCCGATGGCGAGGGAGAGCTGGTAGTCGGGCACGAGAGCGCGAACGGCCTTGATCGATTCGTCGATGACGTAGGCGCTGGTGACCTTCGCCGGCGACAGCGCGTTGGCAACGAACGTGGCGAGATCCGGCGAATAGTCGACGATGTCGATCTTCTCGTTGTTGAGCTCAGCGGTGACCGCACGGACGCGCTGTCCGAGCTCGCCGATGCAGGCACCCTTGGCGTTGACGCCCGGCTCGGTGGCGCGAACGGCGATCTTGGTGCGGTGACCGGCTTCGCGGGCGAGCGAGACGATCTCCACGACGCCGCTGGCGATCTCGGGTACCTCGAGCGCGAACAACCGGCGCACGAGGGACGGGTGGGTACGGGACACGGTGATCTGCGGACCCTTCAGCCCCTTGCCGACCGCCGTCACGTACACCCGGATGCGCGTGCCGTGCGTGTAGCTCTCGCCCGGCACCTGCTCTTCGGGAGGCAGGATCGCCTCGACGCTGCCGAGATCGACGTGGATCATCCGCGGGTTCGGGCCCTGCTGGATGATGCCGGCCACGATGTCGCCCTCGCGGCTCTTGAACTCGCCCAGCACCGCGTCATCCGCCAGGTCACGCAGACGCTGGTTGATGACCTGCTTCGCCGCGAACGCGGCAATCCGGCCGAAGTCGGTCGGGTCGTCGACGCCCTCGCCGATGATGTTGCCTTCGTCGTCGTGCTCTGGCGCGTAGATCGTGATGTGGCCGGTCTTGCGGTCGAGAACGACGCGCGCGCCCGGCTCTTCCCCGACGGCCTGCTTCATCGGCTCACCCGGGTGGATGTGCTTCAGGTAGGCGGTCAGGATTGCCTGCTCGATGATTTGCGCGAGTTCCTCGAAGGGGATCTCTTTCTCGCGCTCCATTTGCCGCAACATACCGAGGTCGATGTCCATGGCCGGCCTCCTCTATTCAGATTATTGCCGCCGCGAAACTGCGCAGCGGGCTCCCCTATACGGTACCTGAATCCGGGGCCCCTCATCACCGGCGGCTCCTCCTGTTGCTGACGGCCAGTCCGAGACTAGTCTGAGAAAATGATGAGCGATTCAGCAGCCAAGAACGTGCGCCAGGCCGCACGCAGCGCCGAGAACAGCACCCCCTTTCGCACGCTCGCCCGGGTCGGCTACGCGGTCATCGGCCTCCTGCACCTGATGATCGGGCTGATCGCCATCGGCGTCGCCACCGGAACGGGCGGCGGCCACGCCGACCAGTCGGGCGCGCTCGGACAGCTTTCGCACTCCCCCGGCGGCGTCTTCCTGCTCTGGACCATCGCGATCGGTCTGGTTGCGCTCGGGCTGTGGCAGGTGGTGCAGGCCTTCCTGGTGCCGGCACAGGACCCCAAACGCAAATGGGCGCACCGACTGATCGAACTGGGCAAGGGTGTCGCCTACCTGGCCATCGCGGCAACGGCATTCAGCTTCGCCAGCGGCGCTTCGACGAACGCGGCCAAGAGCACGCAGGACTTCACCGCGTCGATGCTGAAGGTTCCTGGCGGCATCATCCTGCTCGTCCTCGTCGGACTCCTCGTTCTCGTGATCGGCGGTTTCTTCGTCTACAGCGGTGCGGCCAAGAAGTTCACCGAGAGCATCTCCGTGCCGAGCGGGCCCCCCGGCACGGCCATCGTGGCCCTCGGCATGTTCGGCTACATCGCCAAGGGCATTGCGCTCGGCGTCGTCGGCATCCTGTTCCTCGTCGCGGCATTCATGACCAACGCCGCCAAGTCAACCGGTCTCGACGGCGCCCTCAAATCGCTGGTCGCCCTGCCGTTCGGCTCAGCGATCTTGATCGCGGTCGGCATCGGCCTGATCGCGTTCGGCGTGTACAGCTTCGCCCGGGCATGGTTCGCCCGCCTGTAGGGCTCAGGCCGGGCGCGCCGTTTGCCCGCCCGTAAGGGCCCGTAAGGGTCAGGCCAGGCGGGCAGCGACGTCGGCGACGGCAACCTGCTCGCGTTCGCCGGTGCGGCGATCCCAGAATTCGACGATGCCGTCGGCCGCCCCACGTCCGACGATGACTATCAGGGGAATGCCGACGAGTTCGGCGTCGCCGAACTTGACGCCGGGCGAGACCTTGCGGCGGTCGTCGTACAGCACGTCGCGGCCCGTGGCCTCGATCGCGGCGACGACGGCCTCCGAGGTCTCGAAGACGATCTCATCGCGCCCGGTGGCGACGACGTGCACGTCGAACGGCGCAACGGTCTCCGGCCAGATCAGGCCCTTCGCGTCGTTGTTCAACTCGGCGATGACCGCGAGGATGCGGGTGATGCCGATGCCGTAGGAGCCCATCGTGACGGTGACGAGCTTGCCGTTCTCATCGAGCACCTTGAGTCCGAGCGCTTCGGCATACTTGCGGCCGAGCTGGAAGACGTGGCCGATTTCCATCCCGCGGGCCAGTTCGACCGGACCTGAGCCGTCAGGGGCTGGATCGCCGGCGCGAACCTCGGCCGCCTCGACGGTTCCGTCGGCCCGAAAGTCGCGCCCGGCAACGAGCCCGAATACGTGTCGGCCGGGCTCGTTGGCGCCCGTGATCCATTCGGTGCCGTCGACGACGCGGGGGTCAACAAGGAAACGGATGCGGGTGGCCGACTTCTCGCCCAGCACGGCTCCGGCCGCGGACCACGGTCCGATGTAGCCCTTGACCAGGCCGGGGTGCCTGGCGAAGTCGGTCTCGTTGGCCGCCTCCACCTCGGCGGGGGCGACTGCGACCTCGACGCGCTTGAGGTCGACCTCACGGTCGCCGGGTACTGCGATGACCACCAGCTCGCGAGTCCCGTCGGGCTTGGTGAGGGCGAGAACGACGTTCTTGAGGGTGTCGGCGGCCGTCCACTGGCGACCGTCCGGGCGCGGGTGCGCGCTGTTAGCGCGGTCGACGAGGGTCTGGATCGTCGGGGTGTCCGGGGTGTCGAACACCTCGGCCGAGGTGAGGTCCTTGAAGCTGATCGCGGGCGGGGCGATCGTCCTGAAGGCCTCGACGTTCGCCGCGTATCCGCCGCTGGATCGCACGAAGGTGTCCTCGCCGACGGGCGTCGGGTGCAGGAATTCCTCGCTCTTCGAACCGCCCATGGCTCCGGCATCCGCCTGGACGATGACGTATTCGAGGCCGAGCCTCGCGAAGATGCGCTCGTAGGCGTCACGCTGCGCCTGGTAGCTCGCATCCAGGCCGGCGTCGGTGTAGTCGAAGGAGTAGGCATCCTTCATCGTGAATTCGCGACCGCGCAGCAGCCCTCCGCGCGATCGGGCCTCGTCACGGTACTTGTCCTGGATCTGGTAGATCGACAGGGGCAGGTCCTTGTAGCTGTTGTAGAGGTCCTTCACCAGGAGCGTGAAGACCTCCTCGTGGGTCGGGGCGAGGAGCAGGTCGCTTCCCTTGCGGTCCTGCAGCCGGAACAGGCCGTCGCCGTACTCGTCCCAGCGGCCGGTGACTTCGTACGGTTCGCGCGGCAGCAGGGCGGGGAAGTGCACCTCGTGGGCGCCCGCCGCCGCCATCTCCTCGCGCACGATCGCCTCGATCTTGCTCTTGACCCGGAGTCCGAGCGGCAGCCAGGCGAAGATCCCAGGCGCCTGGCGACGGATGTAGCCGGCCCTCACGAGCAGGCGGTGGCTGGTGACCTCGGCGTCCGAGGGGTCTTCGCGGAGGGTACGGAGGAAGTAGTTCGACATACGAATAGGCACGCACCAACCTTACGGCGCGGCCCCGCCCATCCGCGAAAGCGCACCATCGCCCGACGCATCCTCCGGCCAGCGGTTGAGTTGTGTCCGCAACCCAGCGGGGGTGAGGCGAGGTTACCTGGACCCGACGGTGACGACGGGGGCGCCGAGGCGGTCCTCGCTGGCGGGCATTTCGGCGGCGAGGCGGTTCGCCTCTTCGATGAGCGTCGCGACGATCTCGGACTCGGGTACGGTCTTGATGACCTCACCCTTGACGAAGATCTGGCCCTTGCCGTTGCCGGATGCCACGCCGAGGTCGGCCTCGCGGGCCTCGCCCGGTCCGTTGACGACGCATCCCATCACGGCGACCCGCAGCGGCACGGTCATGCCCTCGAGGCCGTCGGTCACGTCGTTGGCGAGCTTGTACACGTCGACCTGGGCGCGGCCGCAGCTCGGGCAGGAGACGATCTCGAGCTTGCGCTCACGCAGGTTCAGCGACTGCAGGATCTGCAGGCCAACCTTGATCTCCTCCACCGGCGGCGCGCTGAGCGACACCCGGATGGTGTCGCCGATGCCCTCGGAGAGCAGGATGCCGAACGCCGTGGCGCTCTTGATCGTGCCCTGGAACGACGGGCCGGCCTCCGTGACGCCGAGGTGCAGCGGCCAGTCGCCGCGCTCGGCCAGCAGCCGGTAGGCCTTGACCATGATGATCGGGTCGTTGTGCTTGACCGAGATCTTGAAGTCGTGGAAGTCGTGCTCCTCGAACAGGCTCGCTTCCCAGACGGCGCTTTCGACCAGCGCCTCCGGGGTGGCCTTGCCGTACTTCTGCAGCAGGGTCGGCTCGAGCGATCCGGCGTTGACGCCGATCCGGATCGAGACGCCGGCGGCCTTGGCGGCGGCGGCGATCTTGCCGACCTGGTCGTCGAACTTGCGGATGTTGCCCGGGTTGACTCGGACAGCGGCGCACCCGGCGTCGATCGCGGCGAACACGTAGCTCGGCTGGAAGTGGATGTCGGCGATGACCGGGATCTGGCTCTTCTTAGCGATGATCGGCAGCGCCTCTGCGTCGTCCCGGCTGGGCACGGCAACCCGCACGATGTCGCAGCCGGATGCCGTGAGCTCGGCGATCTGCTGCAGGGTCGCGTTGATGTTCGGCGTCGGGGTGGTCGTCATGGACTGGACGCTCACCTGAGCGTCGCCACCTACCAGCACCTTGCCGACTTTGATCTGACGGGTCTTACGTCTGGGAGCGAGTACCTCAGGTACCTTGGGCATCCCTAAGTTGATTGCAGCCACGCACTCAGCTTACGCGCCGGCGCTCCGTGCGTCCTGAACGGCGGCGGGCCGGCCGCGTCGCGGAACTAGGCTGGGAGGGAATCGTCAAGACGAAGGAGTCACCATGGGCGCAATCGAAGTAGTCATCGTGGCCGGCTCACGCACCCCACAGGGCCGCGTGAACGGGCAGCTTTCCTCCCTTACCGCGGTGCAGCTGGGTGCCGCCGCCATCACGGGAGCGCTCGCCCGTGCCGGCGTTGCCCCTGAGCAGGTCGACTCCGTGCTGATGGGGCAGGTGCTCCAGGCCGGCTGCGGCCAGAACCCGGCCCGCCAGAGCGCCATCGGCGCCGGCATCCCGTGGAACGTCCCGGCGATGACGCTCAACAAGGTGTGCCTGTCCGGGCTCGCCGCCGTCGTCGACGCGGCCAGGCTCATCCGCCTGGGCGAAGCGAATGTCGTCGTCGCCGGCGGGCAGGAATCGATGTCGCAGGCCCCGCACCTGCTGCCGGGCTCCCGCCAGGGCTGGCCGTACGGCAGCGTCACGGCGCTCGACCACGCCGCCCACGACGGCCTGACGGATGCCTTCGACGGCCTGTCGATGGGGATCTCGACCGAGCGGGTCAACGGGAAGCTCGGCATCGACCGCCTCGCCCAGGACGAAATCGCGGCCGCGTCGCACCAGCGCGCAGCCGCTGCTACCGCCGCCGGCATCTTCGACGACGAAATCACGCCGATCGAGGTGCCGCAGCGCAAGGGTGCGCCACTCGTGATCAGCGCCGATGAGGGCATTCGCGGCGACAGCACCACCGAGACGCTGGGCCGGCTCCGCCCGGCCTTTGCGACGGACGGCACCATCACCGCCGGCAACTCGTCGCCGCTGAGCGATGGCGCCAGCGCGGTCGTCGTCGCCAGTCGGGCCTGGGCTGAGGAGCACGGGCTCAGCTGGCTGGCCGTTGTCGAGGCATCGGGCCATGTCGCCGGACCGGACAATTCGCTGCACTCGCAGCCCGCGAACGCCATCGCGCACGCCCTCGGCCGCGCCGGCTGGACCGCAGCCGACCTCGACGTCGTCGAAATCAACGAGGCGTTCGCCGCGGTGGCTCTGCAGTCGACGGCCGAACTGGGCCTATCCAGCGACCGCGTGAACATTCACGGCGGCGGGATCGCGATCGGTCACCCGATCGGCGCCTCAGGAGCCAGGCTCACGCTGCACGCCGCGCTGGAGCTCGCGCGTCGCGGCGGCGGCAAGGCTGCCGTGTCGCTGTGCGGCGGCGGCGGTCAGGGCGACGCCCTGCTCCTCTCCCGCTAACCCCTGCCCCCTCCGCGAAACCGCAGTTGTGGTCGCTAAAACGC
>DHJB01000077.1:9038-12107 GCA_002404115.1 Microbacteriaceae bacterium UBA4731 | reverse complement strand
GCGGGACGGACGCGGGACGGCCGGGCGTCAGCCGAATAGTGAGATCGGCTTGACGATGTCCGCGTAGATGAGCAGCAGGCTCATCGCGCCGAGCACGACGACGACGGCGAACGTGAGCGGCATGAGCCTGGCCGTGTCGACGGGGCCCGGCTCGCGGCGCTTGAACAGCTTCGCGAAGAACCTCCGGATGCCTTCCCAGAGTGCCCCGGCGACGTGGCCGCCGTCGAGCGGCAGGAGCGGCACGAGGTTGAAGACGAACAGGGCGACGTTGAGGGAGGCGACGAGGCCCAGCATGCTGGCAACCTTGCTGGCCACCGGGATGCTGCCGATGCTGGCGATCTCTCCGGCGACCCGGCCGACCCCGACCACGCTGATCGGGCCGTTCGAGTCTCGTGTTCCCGGTCCGAACGCGGCGTTGGCGACGTCGACCATTCGCTGCGGAAGATTCAGGATCATGTGAACGACGGCGCCGATGTTGTCGCCGACGGCCGGCAGGACGGCGGTGGCCGGCTGCTGGACGAGTTCGGCCGCCGGTCCGATGCCCACGAAGCCGACCTCGCGGGTGACGGAGGCGCCGGAGGAATCCTTGACGACCTGGCCCTTGGCATCCACCACATAGCGCTCTGTCAGCTTGGGCGTGAGGGTGAGCGTCTGCTTCGCGCCGGCGCGCTCGACCACAACGGTCAGCGGGGCACCGGGCGAGCTGCGGATGATCTCGGTGGACTGGTCCCACGTCTTGATTGGCGTGCCGTTGATACTCACGAGCCGGTCGCCCGGTTTCAGGCCGGCCGCGGCTCCGGGGGCCTTCTCATCCGAGGCCTCGCAGGTCTGCCTGGCACTCGTGGCGGGGAGCACACAGGCCGAGACGCTGCCGACGGTCGTGCTCGCCTGCGCGGTGCCGAAGCCCATCAGCAGAACGGCGAACAGCACGATGGCGATGAGCAGGTTCATCGATGGCCCGCCGAGCATGATGATGATGCGCTTCCACACCGGGAGCCGGTAGAACGCGCGGTCCTCTTCGCCCTCGCCGATGGTTTCTGCGCTGCTGGAGCGGGCGTCCTGCACCAGGGTGTTGAAGAATCCGGTGCCGGCGTTGCGAGCCGCTCCCCCTGTCTTTGCCGGCGGGAACATGCCGATCATGGAGATGTAGCCGCCGAGCGGGATGGCCTTGAAGCCGTATTCGGTTTCGCCCTTGCGCGTCGACCAGATGGTGGGCCCAAAGCCGATCATGTACTGGGTGACCTTGACCCCGAACGCCTTCGCGGGGATCAGGTGGCCGATTTCGTGCAGGCCAACGGACAGGGCGAGGCCGACAACGATCACGGCGACACCTAGAATAAACAGCAGCACGGATTCCACAGGCCCAGATTAGCCGCACGAAGCTGCAAACGCGCTGGCTTTCGATTGTGTGCCGTGTGGTTGTGCCTGTCCGCAGTATCCCACAAGGAGACTCTTCTGTCTGAACAGCAAACCGGTAATCTCATCGGCACAATCCTGGCCGATCGCTTCCGGATCGATCGCCTCATCGGCACCGGCGGAATGGCGACCGTCTACGAAGCGACGGATATCGCACTGGGACGAACCGTCGCTGTCAAGCTTTTCCGCACGGACACCGCGGACGATTCCGGGCCGGCACGCGAAAGCGGCGAGATCTCCGTGCTCGCCAGCCTCAACCACTTCGCCCTCGTCACCCTGTTCGACGCGGGAACCGCCGAGATCCAGGGCACGCCGCGCTCCTTCTTCGTGATGGAGTTCATCGACGGCTCAGACCTGCGCAGCCGAATCTCGCAGGGACCGCTCCGGCCGGCGGAGGTCGCCGAGATGGGCGCCGACCTGGCCGAGGCGCTGCACTATGTACACTCCAAGGGGATCATCCACCGCGACCTCAAACCGGGGAACGTGCTGATCGCACCCTCGGAGTTCCCCGGCCGCACCGGCCACGCCAAACTCGCCGACTTCGGCATCGCCCGCCTCTTCGACGGCGCTCACCTCACGGCGACGGGCGCTCTGCTCGGAACCGCAAACTACCTGAGCCCTGAGCAGGCCCTCGGAGCGGCCCTCGGGCCGCCCAGCGATGTGTATTCGCTCGGCCTGGTGCTGCTCGAGTGCCTGACCGGTCAGCGCGAATTCCCGGGATCGGCCGTCGAATCCGCCGTAGCCCGGCTGCAGCGCCAGCCCCACATCCCCGCCGCGCTCGGCCCTGAGTGGGTCACGTTACTCACGGGCATGACGGCTCGCGAGTCTGCCGACCGGCTGACCGCCCTCGACGCGGCCGTCCGCATGCGCGGCCTGTTCGCATCCGACACCGGCGACACAGCGACGATGCTCCTGTCAACCGACGAGGCAGCCATAATGCGGAGCTCGACCGACGCCGCGGCCACCGCCGCGCTCGGGGTGGCGGATGCTGCCGACGATGCGAGCACCATGCTCATGCCGGCCGCCGCGGCCGGCCCCGTCGTCGATTACGCCGGCTCCGGCCCCACCGCGGCGACCACCGTGTTGGGCATCCAGCCGACGGCAACAGGTCAAGCACCGACGGCACCCTCGGCCTCTCGCAGGGCCGCTCGCGAGCGTCCGCGCCTGCCTCGCCGGGCCGTACTCACAATTGTCGCGGCCGTTCTCGTGCTCATCGCGGTGCTCGTGTTGGTCTTCACGTTGCGCCCGAGCGGGCCCACGGCGACGCCGCCCAGTTATCCCCCCGTCAAGGGAACTCTGGGCACGCATCTGCAGGAGTTGCAGAAGAGCGTTGAGCCGTGAGCGGGTTCCGCTCACGGCCCGTCATCGTGGCGGCCACGGTGATGCTTCTCGTCGCTGCCCTGTCCGGCTGCTCCAGCACCCCGGACATCCAGGCCGCCGCGGCGAAGCACCTGCAGTCGGGAGTGCTTGCCGTGTCGACCGCCGCCGCTGCCGGCGACTTCACGGCCGCGCAGTCGGAGCTCACCAAGGTCCAGGCGGACCTGGTTGCGGAAACCAAGTCCGGCCAGGTGACCCCGGCCCGTTCGACCAGGATTCAGGCGGCGATCACGCAGGTGGCAGCCGACCTCGCAGCCGCGGCCAAGCCCGCGCCTG
>DHJB01000077.1:3487-8953 GCA_002404115.1 Microbacteriaceae bacterium UBA4731 | reverse complement strand
ACACCGACGCCGACACCCACGCCGACTCCAACACCGACACAAATACCAGCGCCAACGCCAACGTCAATCACACCGACGCTCAAGCCAGTGCCGCCGGTGAAGAACTCAACACCAGCCCCGACGTCGACGCCGTGATCGCCCGCCGCTTCTCACCCACCGGCGCTGCGATTGCCGTGATCCTTGCCGCGGGGGCCGTGACCGGCTGCTCGAGCGCGCCGGCCCCCCTGGCGCAGTCCGCGGCCAAGCGGTTGCAGGTCGGTGTGCACGACGTCACCGTCGCCGCCTCTGAGGGCCACCTGGCGAGCGCCCAGTCCGCGCTGGACGCCCTGCAGGCCGACCTGTTGACCGCAGCGGCCGCCGGCCAGGTGACCGGCCCGCGCTCGGCGAAGATCCAGTCGGCCATCAACCTGGTGACCGCCGACCTCGCGTCCGCTGTCGTCGCGGCAGAGCCCACCGCGACACCCACACCGACCGCGGCCCGGGTTACGCCGGCCCCGAAACCGGGCGAAGGCGACGCGAAGTGTGGGAAGAAATGCGGCCAGAAGGACCACTAGCGCGCTGACCCTGGTTCGGGCATACGGCGACCTGCCCGCCTGCGTCTAGAGTTCTTAGCGGATGCACCATCCGGGAGGAGAACCATGGCGAAGCAGCTCGTCGTCGGAGCCGGCCTGATCGGCCGGCCGCTCGCTGAGCGCCTCGCCGCGCGCGGGGACACCGTGACCATCGCGACCCGCTCCGGTTCGAACGCGGCCGGCGCCACACCTCTCGCCCTCGACGCGAGCGATCCGGCCGCCTTCGGCCGGGCGGCCGAGGGCTCCGCGACCATCTTCCTGTGCACGAATCCGCCGTACACCGATTGGGCCGCCCAGTGGCCGCCCATCTTCGGTGCCGCGATCCACGCGGCATCCGCCACCGGTGCCGCCCTGGTGGTGATGGGAAACCTGTACCCGTACGGCTCACCCACCGGCCCGATGACCGAGCACTCCCCAGAGACGACCACCGAGAAGAAGGGGCTTATTCGCCGAGCCGGCTGGCGGCAGGTGCTCTCCGCCCACGAGCGTGGCGACATCCGCGCGGTCGAGGTGCGCGCGAGCGACTACTTCGGCGCGGGCGCCACCGGGACGGCACACCTCGGTGAAGCGTTCTTCACGGCCATCCTGGCGTCGAAGACCGCACGGGTGGTCGGCAATCCGCGGCTGCTGCACAGCTGGAGCTACCTGCCGGACATTGTGACCACGCTGATCGCCGCGGCCGACCACCCGGGCGAGTGGGGCCGTCTTTGGCATGTTCCGAGCGCGGCGATCGGCCGTGCCGACATCGTCGCCCAGCTCAACCGGCGCTACGGCACCCGCGGGAAGGTCTCCGGGTACCCGCAGTGGATGCTGCGCTCGCTCGGCGCAGTCAGCCCGATGATGCGGGAGGTGTGGGCCTCGAGCTACCAGTTCCTGGTGCCGTACGTGATCGACTCCGCCGAAACGGAGCGACTACTCGGCGTCGCTGCGACGCCATGGGACGAGGCACTCTTCGCGGCCGCGGAGAGCTACCGCCGCTGACCGCGAGAACGCACTTGTGGTCGTTATAGGCGCTGCATAACGACCACGAGTGCAGTTTCGCGGGAGAGGGGAAGGTCGGCGCTAGGACCCGGCGAGGAGTCTGTCGGCCGCGGTTCGCGCCCAGGCCTCGGCCGCGGCGAGCGATTCGCGGGTGAGGGGACCGTCCTGCTCGTGCGCTTCGACGACGCGCTGAATCGTGTCCACGATGGCGAGGAAGCCGATCTTCCGAGCGTGGAACGCGGCGACGGCCTGCTCATTGGCGGCGTTGAACACGGCCGGGTACGTGCCGCCGGCACGACCAACCTGCTTGGCCAGGTCCACGGCCGGGAATGCGACGCGGTCCAACGGCTCGAACGTCCAGCTGTGCGGGGTCGTCCAGTCGATGGGTGTGCCGACCGCCGCGACCCGGTTCGGCCAGTCGAGCCCGAGCGAAATCGGCAGTCGCATGTCGGGCGGCGAGGCCTGGGCGATGGTCGATCCGTCGATGAATTCCACCATCGAGTGCACGACGGACTGCGGGTGCACGACGACGTCGATGTGGTCGTACTCGACATCGAAGAGCAGGTGCGCCTCGATCACTTCGAGGCCCTTGTTCACGAGCGTTGCCGAGTTCGTGGTGACCACCGGACCCATGTTCCAGGTGGGGTGGGCGAGCGCCTCCTCCGGCGCGACGTCCGCCAGCTGGGCTCGGCTGCGGCCGCGGAACGGGCCGCCGGATGCCGTCAGCACGAGGCGACTCACCTCCTGTGCGGTGCCGGACCGCAGCGCCTGGGCGATGGCGGAGTGCTCGGAGTCGACCGGTACGATCTGCCCCGGCGCCGCAATGGACTTCACCAGGTCCCCGCCGACGATGAGCGACTCCTTGTTCGCCAGCGCCAGGGTGCGGCCGGCCGTGAGGGCGGCGAGGGTGGGGCCGAGCCCCACCGACCCGGTGATGCCGTTGAGCACGACGTCGGCATCGACATCCCGCACCAGCCGCTCGGCTTCCTCGGCGCCGAGGGCCGTGTGCTCGACCCGGAACTCGGCCGCCTGCCGGTCGAGCAGGTCGCGATTGCGCCCGGCGGACAGCCCGACGATCTCGAACCGCTCGGGGTTCGCCTTGATCACGTCGATTGCCTGGGTACCGATCGACCCGGTGGATCCGAGGATGATTACTCTCTGCACTCCCCCATGCTAGGTGAGTGGGGGCAGGCGGGGGGCGGCTCCCCCCCCCGCCGCCTGTCCATGCCGTCCGGCGCATGCGAGGCGGGGTAGGGTCGGTCTGTGACAGGACCCGTCGAAGCAGCCGAAATAGCCGAACCAGCCGACGGGACCGACGCCCCGGAGCGCCCCGTTCGTCCCAAACGGCCCGGTTTCGTCTACTTTCTCGGCTACGGCATCATGGCCCCGGTCGCCCGCCTGATCTTTCGCCCGCGCATCCTGGGCCGGGAGAACATCCCGAAGACGGGTCGCGTCATCCTCGCCAGCAACCACCTGTCGTTCGTCGACAGCCTGGTCATCCCGCTCACCGCACCGCGGCGGGTGCAGTTCCTCGCCAAATCCACCTACTTCACCGGAACCGGTTTCTCCGGCTGGGTCTCGCGCACCTTCTTCACGTCCATCGGCGCCGTCGGCGTGGAGCGCGGCGCAGGGCAGGCTGCGCAGGACGCACTCGACGCCGGCCGGCACATCCTCGAAGCCGACAGCGCGTTCGCGATCTACCCGGAGGGCACGCGCTCGCTCGACGGCCGCCTCTACAAGGGCCGCACGGGCGTCGCCTGGCTCGCCCTCACCACGGGCGCCGTCGTCGTTCCGGTGGGCCTCATCGGCACGCAGGAGATCCAGCCGGTCGGGGCAAAGTTCCCCCGCATCCGCAAGGTGACGGTCGCATTCGGCGAGCCGATCGACGTGAGCGGGCACGGCACCGCCGACTCCGGCCGTGCCAGGCGCAAGGCGACGGATGAGATCATGACGGCCATCCATTCCCTCACCGGCCAGGAACTGGCCAACAGCTACAACGAGACGCCGCCGTCGGGCGTGGTGCAGCGCGTCACGCAGGCGCTGCTGCGCCCGGAGCGCCGCTGACCCACCGCGTCTGCCCAGCTTGTCCCCACGCGTCCGCCGGCATCCCTAAGCTGGCACCATGGTCTCCTCCTTCTCCGTCCCCCAGGAACGCAAACTCATCACGGCCCTCCCGGGTCCGAGATCAATCGAACTGCAGGAACGGCGCAGGCGCTCCGTGTCCCGGGGCGCCGGCACGCTGGCCAACATCTACATGGACCACGGCGCCGGCGCGATCCTCGTCGACGTCGACGGCAACCAGATCATCGACCTCGGCTGCGGCATCGGCGTCACGACCATCGGCCACGCCCATCCCGATGTCGCCGCCGCAGCGGCCGCGCAGGCCGGCAAGCTCACGCACACCCTGTTCACGGTCACCCCGTACGAGAACTACGTCAGGGTCGCGGAGAAGCTCGCCGAGATCACGCCCGGCGATTTCGAGAAGCGCTCCATCCTGGTCAACACCGGTGCGGAGGCCGTCGAGAACGCGGTCAAGATCGCCCGTAAGTACACGGGCCGGCGCGCCATCGTGAGCCTCGACCATGCCTTCCACGGCCGCACGAACCTGACCATGACCATGACCTACCGCCCCTGGCCGGAGCGCGCCGGCATGGGTCCGTTCCCCGGGGAGATCTACAGCGTTCCCACCAGCTACCCCTACCGCGACGGCCTGAGCGGCGAGGAGGCGGCCGAGAAGACCATCGACTACATCACCACCCACATCGGCGCGAACGAAATCGCGGCCTTCTTCGTCGAGCCGATCCAGGGCGACGGCGGCATCGTCATCCCAGCCCCCGGCTACTTCACCCGGATCCGCGAATTCTGCACCGAGAACGGCATCGTCTTCGTCGCCGACGAGATCCAGGCCGGCATCGCCCGCACCGGGACCTGGTACTCGATCGAGCACCACGAGGGCGTCATTCCCGACCTCGTCACCACGGCCAAGGGCATCGCCGGCGGCTTTCCGCTCGCCGCCGTCACCGGAAGAGCGGAAATCATGGACGCCGTCCAGCCGGGCGGCATCGGTGGAACGTTCGGCGGAAACCCGGTTTCGACCGCTGCCGCCCTGGCCGTGTTCGACATCATTGAGAAAGAGAACCTGCTCGATCAGGCCAAGCGAGTCGAGAAGGCGCTCTGGGCGCGGATCGGCGACTGGGCCGAGAAGTTCCCCATCGTCGGCGAGGTCCGCGGCAAGGGCGCCATGTTCGGTGTGGAGCTGGTGCACCCCGGCACGACCAAGCCGTACCCGGAGGCGCTCACCGCCGTCATCACGCACGCCACGACCAACGGCGTCATCGTGCTGGATGCCGGCAGCTGGGATTCGGTGCTGCGGATCATGCCGTCTGTCGTGATCTCCGAGGCGCTGATCGACGATGCGGCATCCGTGATCGAAGAAGCCCTCACCGCGCTCTCAGCCGAATAGGCGGCCTGAGGCCTGTTTGGAGCGGAAACTGCGCGCCTTCTGGCGGTTTCCGCAGATCTCCATGCTGCACCAGGCCCGCGACCCGTTGCGGGAACGGTCGTAGTAGGCGAACCGGCAGGTGTCGGCCTGGCACAGCTTGACCCGGCCGATCCGGCCCTGGATGCTCAGCACGACGGTCGCCGCGAGCGCCGCCTCCGCCACGGTGTTCGACCGCAGGCACACGCCGTCACCCTCGCAGGACGGGTGCAGCGAGACACTCGGGAGCTCCGGCTTGCCCCCCGTCACCAGGGAACGCAGCGCGTCCCGCGTGCGCCGGGCCTCGCCGGGATCGCCCGGTTCGAGGGCGTGTGCCGCAGCCCAGGCCCGCACGCCGGACTCACTCGCCAGTTCGTCGGCGCCCTCCTCGACGTCGAGCGTGTTGAGGAAGTCGACCAGGAACTCCTCGTCACG
>DHJB01000077.1:0-3275 GCA_002404115.1 Microbacteriaceae bacterium UBA4731 | reverse complement strand
CTGATCCACAATTCAGCAACGGAGGTAATCATGAATCCCCTGGCTTACTTCGCCCTCGAGCTGAGCCACCAGGCGCAGCGTGAGGCGGAACGGGCAATCCTGCTCCGCCGCAAGCGCGTCGGTGACGACGAGCCGCCGGCCTTGGCCCGCGACCGGCTCTGGGCGGCAGCCATCCACCGCTTCGCGGTACGGTCCCAGGCGGCGCCGCCTGCCTATGCTCGCGAAACTGCGGTTGGGGCGACCACGAGGGTCGCATAAGCGCCACAACTGCGTCTTCGCGAAACGGAACGGCCGAGGGACGGGCCCGGTTAGGCGGCGGCCACCACAGTCGTCGCCTCGTGGCCGACGGGAAAATTGACGGATGCCGCGATGAAGCACTCGCGGGCAGCCTCGGCGTGCAGGGACTGCGCCAGGTCGAACTGGCCCGGATCGGCGATGGTGACCCGGGGGCGGAGGGTCGCGGAGGTGAAGCGGCCGCCGCCCCCCGCGGCCTGTTCCATCGTCCCGACCGCGTCATCCGTGTAGGCGACGACGGTCACCCCGTTCCGCACAGCGACGTGCAGGTAGGACAGCATGTGGCACTGGCTGAGGGCGGAGAGCAGGAGCTCCTCCGGGTTCCACCGTTCGGCGTTGCCGTGGAAGGTACGATCGGCCGATCCGGCGATCGGGTCCTTGCCGACGGTCGAGATGATGTGCTCCCTGCCGTACTCGCGATAGTGGCTCGTCCCGGTGCCGCGATTGCCCGTCCAGGCCAGCTGCACGGCGTAATGATGCGCAGTTCTCATGACATCTCCCTCGGAATTCGCGGTAACGGACACGATTCTCGCAGGAAAACGCGGCTTGGACCGACGGGCCGGTCGGTAAACTGGCTTCATCATGACTGACACCCTGAACGCACCCACTGCCCCTTTCGACTCCGCTGCCCCCGTCTACACGGTGCCGCAGGAACGTAAGATCGTGACCGCAATCCCGGGTCCGAAATCGCAGGAGTTGCATGAGCGACGCCTGGCCGCCGTGTCGGGCGGAGTCAGCTCGATGCTCCCGGTGTACGTCGACAAGGCCAACGGCGCCATCGTCGTCGACATCGACGGCAACCAGTTCATCGACCTCGGCGCCGGCATCGGCGTGACCACGATCGGCCACACCGAGTCCAGTGTCGTCGAGGCCGCGGTCGCGCAGACCAAGGAATTCATCCACACGCTCTTCACGATCACCCCCTACGAGGAGTACGTGCGCGTCGCCGAACTGCTCGCAGAGCACACCCCCGGCGACTTCGCGAAGAAGTCGGTGCTCATCAACTCGGGCGCCGAGGCCGTGGAGAACGGCGTGAAGATCGCCCGCAAGTACACCGGCCGCCGCGCCGTCGCCGTGCTCGACCACGCCTACCACGGACGCACCGTGCTCACGATGGCCATGAACTACAAGGCCATGCCGTACGCGACCGGCTACGGCCCCCTCGCCAGCGACGTGTACCACGCCCCGAGCTCCTACCCGTATCACGACGGCCTCAGCGGTGCGGATGCCGCCAAGCGCACCATTGCCTACCTGGAAAAGGTCGTCGGACCGACCGACCTTGCCTGCCTCGTCGTCGAGCCCATCCAGGGTGAGGGTGGCTTCATGGTTCCCGCGGAGGGCTACCTCCCGGCCCTGCAGGCCTGGTGCACCGAGAACGGCGTCGTCATGATCGCCGACGAAATCCAGAGCGGCATGGCCCGCACCGGCGCCTACTACGCGAGCGAACACTTCGGCTGGGTTCCCGACCTCGTGCTCACCGCGAAGGGCATCGCCGGCGGGATGCCGCTGGCCGCCGTCACGGGTCGCGCCGAGATCATGGACGCCTCCCAGCCCGGGGGCCTCGGCGGAACCTTCGGCGGCAACCCGGTCGCCTGCGCGGCCGCGATCGCGGTCTTCGAGGCCATCGAGCAGGGCAACCTCCTCGCCGAGGGCAAGCGGATCGAGAAGGCACTCATCGCCGGACTCGAGGCGCTCCAGCAGAAGTACGACATCATCGGCGACATCCGCGGCCGCGGCGCCATGATCGCCATGGAGCTCGTGCAGCCGGGCACCGGCGCCACCTCCAAGGAGCCCAACGCCGCCGCGGTGTCGAAGATCTCCGCATACGCCGCCCAGCACGGCGTGCTGCTGCTGACCGCCGGGACCTACGGAAGCGTGCTTCGTTTCCTGCCGAGCCTGGCCGTGACCGATGCTCTCATCGCCGACGCCCTCTCCGTGATCGACGACGCGATCGCTGCGCTGTAGGCGTGGCGGAAACCTTCACGGTCGCTGACGCGGTCGAACTGGCCGTCGTCGAACGCAGCGGATTCGTCGAGTCGAGGCACGCCGGTTCCGCTGTCGTGCTGAACGCCGACGGCGGGCTCCTGCGCGCCCTGGGCGACGTGACGACCCCGGTCTTCCCGCGTTCATCGATGAAGCCGTTCCAGGCGATCGCCGTGATGGCGAGCGGAGTCACCCTGCGCGGTGAAGACGCCGCCGTCGCGACGGCCAGCCACAGCGGCACCGAGAAGCACGCCGACCTCGCGCGCGGCCTGCTCGCCCGGGCCGGCATCCCGGAGACGGCGCTCGCCTGTCCGGCTGCCTGGCCGGACGACACCGCCTCCCGGGACGTGCTGGTGCGCCTCGGCGCAGGCAAGGCGCCGATCTATATGAACTGCTCCGGCAAGCATTCGGCGATGCTGCTGGCGTGCGCGACGAACGGCTGGCCGCTGGAGGGCTACCTCGAGTCGGAGCATCCGTTGCAGAAGCGCATTCTCGACGTGGTCGAGCGCTTCACCGGCGAACGCCCGGTCGCCTCCGGCGTCGACGGCTGCGGCGCACCCGTGCACGCCCTGTCGCTGACCGGGCTCGCCCGCGGCATCGCCCGCATCGCCACCTCCAAGTCGAACTCGCCGTTCGCCATCTACCGCGAGGCCGGGTTCCTGGCCGAAGCGGTGCGGGAGAACGGCTGGGTCATCGCCGGGCCGGGGATGCCGGACACGATCGTGATCGACCGGATGGGCCTGTTCATCAAGAGCGGCGCCGAAGGGATCATGGTGGCCTCCGCCGCGAACGGCACGACGGTCGCGCTCAAGATCCTCGACGGCAACCTGCGTGCGGCCACGATCGTGGCTCTCAGCCTCCTGGCTGATGCGCGGGCCATCGCTATGTCTGATGTCGACGCGCTCGTGCCCGAGCTGAACCTCGCCGTGCTCGGCGGCGGCCTGCCCGTCGGCGAGATCCGCGCCAGTTACGTCTAGCCCTCTCCGTCTGGCCTGCTC
>DHJB01000069.1:37300-70237 GCA_002404115.1 Microbacteriaceae bacterium UBA4731 | reverse complement strand
CCACTCCCGCCGCCGTTGCCGCCGCCGGACTTGCTGCGCGGGCGACGCTCCGGGGCCGGCTGAATGCTCTGGCGGTGCCTCACGACGGGGTCGTGGTGCACGATGATTCCGCGGCCGGCGCAGGCCTCGCAGTTCTCGCTGAAGGATTCCAGCAGGCCAAGGCCCAGCTTCTTGCGCGTCATCTGCACGAGGCCGAGCGAGGTGACCTCGGCGACCTGGTGCTTCGTGCGGTCACGGCTGAGGCATTCGATCATGCGGCGCAGCACGAGGTCGCGGTTGGTTTCGAGCACCATGTCGATGAAGTCGACGACGATGATGCCGCCGATGTCGCGAAGGCGAAGCTGGCGGACGATCTCTTCCGCAGCTTCGAGGTTGTTCTTGGTGACGGTCTCTTCGAGGTTTCCGCCCGAACCGACGAACTTGCCGGTGTTGACGTCGACGACGGTCATGGCTTCGGTGCGGTCGATCACGAGCGACCCACCGGACGGCAGCCAGACCTTGCGGTCGAGGGCCTTCTCGATCTGCTCCGAGATGCGGAACTCGTCGAACGCGTCGTTCTCGCCCTCGTAGCGCTGCACGCGCTCGACGAGGTCGGGGGCAACCTGGCGCAGGTAGGACTCGATCGTCTCCTGGGCGTCGTCGCCGGAAATGACCATCTTCTGGAAGTCTTCGTTGAAGACATCCCGGACGATCTTGATCAGGAGGTCGGGCTCGCTGTGCAGCAGCGCCGGCGCCTGCACGGAGTCGACCTGCTTGGCGATCGACGCCCACTGGGTCGTCAGGCGGTTGACGTCGAGCGCGAGCTGTTCGTCGGTCGCACCCTCGGCAGCGGTGCGCACGATGACGCCAACGTTGTCGGGGAGAACTTCCTTGAGGATCTTCTTCAGCCGGGCACGCTCGGTGTCCGGGAGCTTGCGGCTAATCCCGTTCATCGAGCCGTTGGGCACGTAGACGAGGTAGCGGCCGGGCAGCGAAACCTGGCTGGTGAGGCGTGCGCCCTTGTGGCCGATCGGGTCCTTGGTGACCTGCACGAGGACCTTGTCGCCGGGCTTGAGCGCAAGCTCGATCCGGCGGGCCTGGCTGCTGTTGCCGGAGTTCTCGGCGGCAGCTTCCCAGTCGACCTCGCCGGAGTAGAGCACGGCGTTGCGGCCGCGTCCGATGTCGACGAAGGCGGCCTCCATGCTCGGGAGCACGTTCTGCACCTTGCCGAGGTACACGTTGCCGATCAGCGACGCGTCCTGGTTCTTGGCGACGTAGTGCTCCACGAGCACGCCGTCTTCCTGCACGCCGATCTGGATCTTGTTGTGCTTGGCGCGCACGACCATGACGCGGTCGACGGATTCCCGGCGGGCGAGGAATTCGGCTTCGGTGACGACCGGGCGACGACGGCCGGCGTCGCGCCCGTCGCGGCGGCGCTGTTTCTTCGCTTCCAGGCGGGTGGAACCCTTGATCCGCTGGGGTTCGGTGATGAGTTCTGGCTCGCGCGGCGTGCGCACCTTGACGACGGTGTTCGCGGGGTCGTTCGACCCGGAGCGACCCTCGTCGCCGGTGCGGCGACGGGCTCGGCGACGAACGGTTGATGCTTCCTCGTCGAACTCGTCGTCGGCCTGGCGTTCGACCTGGCGGGTTCCCGTCCGAGCGGGAAGCGGCACGATGGTCGGCGCCTGGAAGAGGAGCGAGGTCGAGGGCCGGCGGATGACCGCGGCCGGTTCGACCGGCGCGGTTTCACCCGCGGGCGTCTCCGTTTCGGCGTTTCCCGGGGTTGGTTCAATTACGGTCTTGGTCACTGGCTTCCGTTCCGTCACGGGCGTCTGTGTCACCTCGGGAGCTGTTGCTTCGGGGGTGTTGGAAACCTCCGGTGCGGCTACCGGCGCGGTTGTTACCGCCGGTGTGGCCTTCCGTGAGGTCTTGCGAGTGCCGAACAGGCCCTTGCGCTTCTTGGGTTCGTTTTCTTCCACCATCTCTGGTGTGCTCCTTGACCGGTGTGGGCGACCGCGCCGTCCATCCGGTTACTCTCTCGTGCGACGGTTGCGCCTGCGCGAAACCCCCGCGAATCCTTGTTTTTACTTCCGCAACCGGCCCGTGGCTCTGGTTGCTAATACCTTTGGTCGTGGGACCAATGAATCCGGGCGTTTACCGCCCATTAAGCCTTCTCTGGCATCAGCTCGAGCGCGGCTCAAGCGACTTCTTCGATTATCGCATGCATTCTCAGGATGTCGTGCGACGGCGCGTGACATAATCCGAGGGTGCCACGCCCCGAGACCAACCAGCGCCCCACCGGCCTCGCCATTTTCCTCATTGTCGCCGGGGCGATCGGCTTCGCGGCGGCGTTCGCGCTGACGCTCGACAAGATCCACCTGCTGCAGGATCCCCACGCGCAGCTCTCCTGCAATTTCAGCGTCTTGATCGGCTGCAGCACCAACCTCGGGTCGTGGCAGGGTTCCCTGTTCGGCTTCCCGAACCCGCTCATCGGCGTTGCCGCCTGGAGCGTCGTGATCACGATCGGCGCCGCCATCCTGGCCGGTGCGCACTTCAAGCGCTGGTTCTGGCTCGCTTTCAACCTGGGCACCGTCGGGGCGATTGCCCTGGTGATCTGGCTGATCACGCAGAGCATCTTTGTGCTCGACGTGCTCTGCCCCTGGTGCATGGTGACCTGGTCGGTGACCATCCCCACGTTCCTCGCGGTCACGCTCTACAACCTGAAGTCGGGCTATATTCCGACGAGGGCATCCGTTCGTCGCTTCGCGGCCGGCGCCTACTCATGGCTGACCGTGATCAGCATCGGCTGCTACATCCTGGTGGCGGTCATCGCCCAGCTGAAGATGGACTTCCTGCACCGCATCTAGCAGTGCTCCCCCACCACGAAAACGCAGTTGTGCGCGCTAAACGGGCCGTTTAACGCGCACAACTGCGTTCTCGCGAGAAAAACGGGAGAGGTCAGTCGAACCAGAGGGCCAGTTCGGTGGCGGCGGACTCCGGGGAGTCGGAACCGTGCACGAGGTTCTGCTGCACCTTGACGCCCCAGTCACGGCCGAGGTCGCCGCGGATGGTCCCGGGGGCGGCGGTCGTGGGGTCGGTGGTTCCGGCCAGGGCGCGGAAGCCCTCGATCACGCGGTTGCCTGCGACACGGAACGCGACGATGGGGCCGCTCTCCATGAACTCGATCAGAGGTTCGTAGAACGGCTTGCCCTCGTGCTCGGCGTAGTGCGCGGCGAGCAGTGAACGCTCGGCCTGCAGCAGCTTCACGTCGACGAGGTTGTACCCCTTCGCCTCGATGCGGCGCAGGATCTCGCCGGTGAGGTTGCGGGCAACGCCGTCCGGCTTGACCAATACGAGGGTTTCTTCGACCTGGGTGCTCATGCGATCTCCTTCTGGTGATCTATTCGGGTGCCGCTGATCATGCAGTACGTCCACATGGCGGCAAACATTGCTCCAACAAAAAACATCACCGGGTTGAGGAACCCGGTCAAGACGACGATTACCTGGAGGGCCCAGCCGATCGGGTAGGCCCAGGAAAACCGCAGCAGCGGGATGAGCAGGGCCATGGCGAGGCAGAGCGCCGCTCCCCCGCCGAGCGCCACCACCGGTGGCAGGCGCCCCAGGCCGAAGATCACCAGCGCGGCGAGGAAGACAACGATTGTCTCAAAGCCGAGCACGATCGACGCGAGGGACTGCTTGATCGATCGGGGCCGGCGCGGCCTGGGTGCCGGCTGCGCGGCCGGTTCGGTCACTGCTTCATCCATTCGCGGGCATCCGCGAGGGCGATCGCCTCGCCGATGACGGTGATCGACCCGGTCACGATGACGGCGCGGCGCGGCGCTTCCTGCGCCCACTCCCTGGCCTGCTCGAGGGCGGCGGCAACGGTGTCGAACCGGAACGTCGACTCCTCGCCGGCCCACTCGGCGACCTGGTCGGCCAGGTCGTCGACGGGCACCGCGCGCTCTGAGTGCGACCGGGTGACGTGGAAGCGCTTCACAGCCGGCCGCAGGGCCGTGATGATGCCGTACGCGTCCTTGTCGCCGAGGATGCCGATCACCGCTGCGATCTCGTCGAAGTCGAAGTAGGTGTCGAGGGCTGCGGCAAGGGCCGTTGCACCGTGCGGGTTGTGCGCGGCATCCACGAGGACGGTCGGTTCGACCCCCACGAGCTGGAGACGGCCTGGCGAGGTGGCCGTGGCCAGCCCCTCAACGAGCAGGTCGTGTGCGAGCGGCTTCGTTCCGCCGCCGATGAACGATTCGACCGCCGCGATGGCGACGGCGGCGTTCTGCGCCTGGTGGGTGCCATACAACGGCAGGAAGATGTCTTCGTAGGTGCCGGCGAGGCCGCGCACCGACACGAGCTGCCCGCCCACGGCCACCTGGCTGCTCAGCAGCTCGAACTCGGCTCCCTCGCCCGCGAAGGTCGACTCGGTCAGCTCAACGGCACGATCGAGTTCAGCCTGCGCCTCCGGGCTCTGCTTCGCCGAGACGACGGATGCCGCCGGCTTGATGATCCCGGACTTCGTCCTGGCGATCTCGGCGATCGTGCCGCCGAGCCGAATGGTGTGGTCGAGCGCGATCGGCGTGAACACGGCCACCTGTCCGTCGGCCACGTTGGTGGAATCCCATTCCCCGCCCATGCCGACCTCGATCACCGCGACATCCACCGGCGCGTCAGCGAAGCAGGCGAAAGCCAGCACCGTGAGGGCCTCGAAGAAGGTGAGCGGCTCCTCGCCGGAGGCCAGCAGTTCGGCGTCGACCATCTGCAGGTACGGCTGGATGTCGTCCCAGTTCGCCGAGAGCGCCTCATCGGTGATGGGCTGCCCGTCGATCATGATCCGCTCGTTCAGCCGCACGAGGTGCGGGCTGGTGAGAAGCCCGGTGCGCAGGCCGTAGGCGCGCAGGATGCTCTCCGCGATGCGGCTCGTGCTCGTCTTCCCGTTCGTGCCGGTGACGTGAATGATCGGGTATGAGCTCTGCGGGTCGCCCAGCAGCTCGACGGCCCTTCGGGTCGGCTGCAGCCGGGGCCGCGGAGCCGACTCGCCGACACGGCCGAGCAGGGCGGCGAAGACCGCGTCCCCTGCCTCGCGCCAGGACTCCCCCGACGTCTCGTTCAGGTCAGACATTGTTGATTCCGTTCTCTCTGGCGACGGCGACCAGGACAGCGCCACGGTTGGCATACTGTCCGGCCTCGACGCGCACGTAGTGTTCCACCGGGGCGCCGACGAGGGCGCCCAGCCACTCGGAGGGCAGCGTCCCGGCGGCGTCGCCCGGGCTCTGGTGGGTGGCCAGCCTGGTGGCGAGGGTTTCGGCGGCGACGTCCACCCCGGCGGCCAGGCCGAACGCGGCCGCGTCGTCCAGGTCGGAGAAGACGAGGTCGAGCCGGATGCGGTCGCTAACGTCGAATCCGGCGGACTTGCGGGTGTCCTGCACGGCACGGATGACGTCACGCGCGAAGCCCTCCGCCTCCAGTTCCGGCGTCGTGACCGTGGCGAGCAGTGCGAAACCGCCGCCCGGCAGCAGGGCGAGGGCCGTGTCCGTGTCGCCGGAGGCGCCGCCGGCCTCGAGGACGAGTTCGTATTCGCCCTCCGCGAGTTCGATCCCGCCGGCCGTGACGATGCCCTCGGTTTCGCTCCAGTCGCCGGCGCGGGCAGCCTGGATGACCTGCTGCACGCGCTTGCCGAGCCTCGGACCTGCCGCCCTCGCGTTGACGGTGAGCTTCGACGTGACACCGTAGGCGGCCGCGCTGTCCTCGGCCAGTTCGACGAGGTCGACCGTCTTCACATTGAGTTCGTCGCTCAGGATTCCCTCGAACGGGGCCAGCGCGGCCGTGTTCGCGGTGACCACGGTCAGTTTGGCCAGCGGCAGGCGAACGCGCAGTCCGGCCTGCTTGCGGAGCGAGAGCACGGTGGAGCTGATGGCGCGCACCTGGTCCATGGCCGTCACCAGCACGGCGTCGGCCGGGAACAACGCGGCGTCCGGCCAGTCCTCGAGGTGAACGCTGCGGCCGCCCGTGAGGCCCTGCCAGATGCGCTCGGAGACGAGCGGGAGCAGCGGGGCTGCCACCCGGGTGACGGTCTCGAGCACGGTGTACAGGGTGTCGAAGGCCTCTGTGGCGGTGCCCGCGGCTGTCGAGGCCGACGCCCCAGCCCAGAACCGGTCGCGGGAACGGCGCACGTACCAATTCGTCAGCACGTCGGCGAAGTCTCGGATCCGGGCCGCGGCGAGGGTGCTGTCGAGCTGCTCGAGGTCGGCCGTGACGTGTTCGATCAGGTCGCGGGTCTTGGCCAGCAGGTACCGGTCGAGCACGTCGGTCGAGTCGGTGCGCCAGGTGGCGTCGTAGCCCTCGGGGCCGGAGGCGTTGGCGTAGAGCGAGAAGAAGTACCAGGTGCTCCAGAGCGGCAGCATGACCTGGCGGACACCCTCACGGATGCCCTCCTCAGTGACGACGAGGTTGCCGCCGCGCAGCACGGAGGAGCTCATCAGGAACCAGCGCATGGCATCCGACCCGTCGCGGTCGAACACCTCGTTCACGTCGGGGTAGTTGCGCAGCGACTTCGACATCTTCTGGCCGTCGTTGCCGAGCACGATGCCGTGGCTCACGACGCTCTTGAACGCGGGGCGGTCGAAGAGTGCTGTGGAGAGCACGTGCAGCGTGTAGAACCAGCCGCGGGTCTGCCCGATGTACTCGACGATGAAGTCGGCCGGGTTGTGGCTGTCGAACCACTCGGCGTTTTCGAACGGGTAGTGCACCTGGGCGAACGGCATCGAGCCGGAGTCGAACCAGACGTCGAGAACATCCGTGATGCGGCGCATGGTCGACTGCCCGGTCGGGTCATCGGGGTTGGGGCGGGTCAGAGCGTCGATGTATGGGCGGTGCAGGTCGGTGGGGCGCAGGCCGAAGTCGGCCTCGAGCTCGTCGAGCGAACCGTAGACGTCGATGCGCGGGTAGTCGGGGTTGTCGCTCTTCCACACGGGGATGGGGGAACCCCAGTAGCGGTTGCGGCTGATCGACCAGTCACGGGCGTTCCCGATCCACTTGCCGAACTGGCCTTCCTTGACGTTCTCCGGCACCCAGTTGATGTCTTCGTTGAGCGTCTCCATGCGGTCGCGGAACTCGGTGACGCGCACGAACCAGCTGGAGACGGCCTTGTAGATCAGCGGGTTGCGGCAGCGCCAGCAGTGCGGGTACGAGTGCTCGTAACTGGCCTGGCGGATCAGGCGCCCCTCGGCCTTGAGCAGCTGCGTGAGCGGCTTGTTGGCGTCAGACCAGAGCAGGCCGGCCACCTCGGCCACGGCCGGCAGGAACTTGCCGCCGTCGTCGAGGGAGATGATCACCGGGATGCCGGCGGCCTCACAGATCTTCTGGTCCTCCTCGCCGTAGGCGGGAGCCTGGTGCACGATGCCGGTGCCGTCGGCGGTGGTCACGTAGTCGGCGACGAGGATCTGCCAGGCGTTCTGCGTGCCCCAGGCCGCTTCATCCGCGTAGTGGTCAAACAGCCGGTCGTAGGCAACACCCTCGAGGTCGCGGCCGATGACCGTGCGCGAGATCGCCGCCGCGGCGTCCTCGGCGGTGTCATAGCCGAGGTCTTTGGCGTAGTTGCCGACGAGGTCGATCGCCAGCAGGTATTCGGCGCCGAGCACCTCGGTGGGCGTTCCGGTGTGCGGACGGTCGTCTTCCTCACGCAGGACGGTGGCATCCGGGGTCCCGTTCGGGCCGGCCGGCACGACCGCGTAGGTGATGTCCGGCCCCACGGCGAGCGCGAGGTTCGTCGGCAGCGTCCACGGCGTCGTCGTCCAGGCCAGCGCGCGCACGGCGGTGAGGCCAAGGCTCTCCGCCCGGGTGCCGACGAGCGGGAACGTCACGGTGACGGTCTGGTCCTGGCGCATCTTGTAGACGTCGTCGTCCATGCGCAGTTCGTGGTTGGACAGGGGGGTCTGGTCGCGCCAGCAGTAGGGCAGGACCCGGTAGCCCTCGTAGGCGAGTCCCTTGTCGTGCAGGCGCTTGAAGGCCCAGATCACCGACTCCATGAACGTGAGGTCGAGGGTCTTGTAGTCGTTCTCGAAGTCAACCCAGCGCGCCTGGCGGGTGACGTACTTCTGCCACTCGTCGGTGTACTCGAGCACGGAGTCACGGGCGACCTTGTTGAAGGCCGCGATGCCCATCTTGTCGATCTCGCTCTTGTCGGTGATGCCGAGCTTCCGCTCGGCCTCGAGCTCGGCCGGGAGGCCGTGGGTGTCCCAGCCGAAGCGGCGGTGCACCTGCTTGCCGCGCATGGTCTGGAAGCGGGGGAACAGGTCCTTGGCGTACCCGGTCAGGAGGTGACCGTAGTGCGGCAGGCCGTTCGCGAACGGCGGGCCGTCGTAGAAGACCCACTCCAGTGCCCCGGCGCGGTTGTCGATGGATGCCTGGAACGTGCCGTCCTGTTCCCAGAAGGCGAGCACCTCGGTTTCGATCCGGGGGAAGCTCGGCGACGGGACGACTCCGGGCTGCTGGGCGCCGCCGGGCTGCTGCTCCGGGTTCGGTTCGATCTGACCGCGCGGTGTTTTCTGACCCTTGGGGTACGTCATGGTTCTCCTGGACGAGGCTGGGTGTTGGACTTCTGGCCTGTTCCACGAGGACGCCGGATCCTGATCGGATCTGCCGCGGTACCACCTCGCTTGCCGCCCGGGAGTCTTCATACCTGGGCGACCGCTTGTTCAGAGGCTGTGACGGGCCCGACCCGTTCGGTTCTACTGGGCCGCCACCTGGGCGTGATCGGCCGTTCTTCCGAAGACTCACCGGTGATGACCGGTTCACTGTCGTTCAGCCGATTCTACCCGAAGCGGCCCGCTGATCGGAATCCGTCATCGCCGGTACGCTGGAACCGGCACATCCGCTCATTGTGCCGAGGAAAGAGACACAACTTCATGCACCTTCCCCGGCCCAAACACCGCATTCTGCGCACCGGAGGTGCCGTCGCCGGCCTCGTCGTTGCCGGCCTCCTGCTCAGCGCCTGCGGAACGAGCTCCACCGGCACCGCGACCGGCAAGCCCGTCTCGGGCGGCACCCTCCGCTACGCCTCCGGTGACGCGGAGCCCACCTGCCTCGACCCGCACGTTGGAGGCAACTACCCGCAGGCCCTCGTGAGTGCGCAGTACCTCGAGCCCCTGGTCTCCCGCGACTCGCACGGCACGATCATCCCGTGGCTCGCGAGCAAGTGGACCCAGAGCGCCGACGGCCTGACCTGGGAGTTCACCCTGCGGGACAAGGTCTCCTTCACCGACGGCACTCCCCTCGACGCGGCCGCCGTGCAGGCCAACATCGCGCACATCCAGGACCCGAAGACCGGCTCGTCGACCGGCTACCTGGCCCTGCGGAACGTTGTCAGCACGAAGGCCGTCGCGCCGAACGTCGTGCGCCTCACCCTGAGCGAACCCGACAGCGCCCTGCTGGAGTCCCTCTCGCAGCCCTGGCTCGCGATCGAGTCGCCCACCGCGCTCACCCGCAGCCAGGACGACAACTGCGCCACCCCCGTCGGCACCGGACCGTACATCGTCGACTCCTGGGTCAAGCAGGACTCGATCACCCTGGTGCGGAACGCCAAGTACAGCTCTCCCCCGGCCGACGCAGCCCACACCGGCCCGGCCTACCTCACGAAGATCCTCTGGCGCTTCATCCCCGACTCCGCGTCGCGATACGCGGCGCTGCAGGCGGGCGAGGTCGACGTGATCGACAACGCCCAGCCGGACACCATCAGCCAGGCCGAGAAGAGCGACTCCATCCGTCACCTGGATGCGCCCCGGCCCGGCGCCTCCAACCGGATCGAACTGAACGCCGGCAAGGCGCCGTTCAACGACGAGCGCGTGCGCGAAGCGTTCATCCGGTCGGCGAACGTCGACGACGGCGTCAAGAGCCTCTTCAGGGGCACCGCCAATCGTTCCTACTCGGCGCTGTCCAGCGTCGAATCCCTCGGGGTGAAGCGCCCTGACCTGTTCGCCTACGACCCGAAGGCCGCAGGCAAGCTCCTCAATGCCGCCGGCTGGTCAAAACGCGACTCTGACGGCTACCGGGTCAAGGGCGGCGCGCGCCTGACCGTCACGTTCACGGTCAGCACGAACCAGTCGATTCCGGCCGAGCAGTCGCTGTTCGAGCAGATCCAGGCCACGGCGAAGACCGCAGGCTTCGAGGTCAAGCTGACCCCGATGGACCTCTCCAGCTGGTACGGAGCCCTCGGCGCCGGCGACTACGACGCTGTCAGCGCGCCGTACACCAAGGTCGGCCCCGACGTGCTGCGCATCCTGTACCACTCCGACGGGATCACCCCGGCGCCGAGCGGATACTTCGCCAACCACGCGCAGGTCAACGACCCGAAGCTGGACGAGCTGCTGACCAAGGCCGGCCAGGTCTCCGACGCGAAGCAGCGCAAGGCGCTGTACACCGAGGCGCAGAACCGCATCCTCGAGGGGTTCTACATCCTGCCGCTGTACGACCAGCAGAACCACTTCCTGCTCAGCTCGAAGGTCACCGGCGTGCGCGCCCTGCCCGCCGTGTCGACCCCCACGTTCTACGACGCGTGGCTCGCCCGGTAGCGGACGCAGCACAGGGCGGGGCGCGCCGAGGCGCGCTCCGCCGGCTGGCAACCAGCCTGGGCGGCGCCGTTTTCGTGCTCTGGGCCGTCGCCACCCTCACCTTCTTCGCCATCCGCCTGATCCCCGGCGATCCGGCCCAGGCCATCCTCGGCGGCCCCGGATCGCAGGCGTCCCAGGCGGCGCTGACCGCGGTCCGGGTCGAGTACGGCCTCGACCAGCCCCTGCTCGTGCAATACCTCCGGCAGCTGGGCCGACTGGCCACCGGCGACCTCGGGCGCTCGTACGCCCTTAACATGGACGTCGCTCCCCTCGTGCTCGGCCAGCTCGGGGGAACCCTTCTGCTCGCCGGGCTCGCTCTCGGCGTCGCGTGGGTGCTCGCGCTCATCCTCGCGACCTGGTCGACCCGCGGCGGCCGCACAGCCTGGTTCATCGGCTCCGGACTCGAGATCGCCGCCGCCGCCCTGCCGCACTTCTGGCTCGCCACCGCGCTCATCGTCGTCTTCAGCATCTGGCTGGGCATCCTGCCGCCGATCAGCACGGCCGGCGTCGGCGGACTCGTGCTGCCCGTGCTGACGCTCGCGCTGCCCCTGGCCGGATTCCTCGGCCAGGTCATGCGGGAGCCACTCCTGGTCGCGCTCGAATCGCCGTTCGTTGTGTCGGCCAGGGCGCGCGGCGAGAGTGAGCGCGGGGTGCCCTGGGTCCACGCCATCCGTCACGCCGCGCTGCCGGCGATCGGCCTCTCCGGCTGGGCGTTCGGCTCCCTGATCAGCGGCGCCGTCGTCGTGGAAACCGTCTTCGCCAGGCCGGGCCTCGGCCGCACGCTCCTGAATGCCGTGACGGTGCGCGACGTGCCCGTCGTCATCGGGGTGGTCATGATCGTCGCCCTTGCCTACATCCTGATGACCCTCGCGACCGACCTCGCCACCCGGATCGCCGACCCGAGGCTGAGGGCGCGGTGAGCGACCTCGAGGTGCAGGCGAAGGTCGGCCGGGCGGCCAGGCGGCTGTCGAACCGACCGCGCCGGATCGGCGTCGGGGAGGCCCTCGCCGTCGCCGTTGCCCTGTTCCTGATCGTTGCCGCCGTCGCTCCCCAGCTCGTGGCGCCCGGCGACCCGCTCGCCATCGACCCGCTCTCGGCGTTCCAGCCGCCCTCGTTCTCGCATTGGTTCGGCACCGACGAATCCGGCCGGGACATCTTCACCAGGGTCAGCAACGGCACCGGGAGCTCCCTGCTCATCGGCTCGCTGGCCACGGCGATCGGGCTGGGCCTCGGCATCCTGCTCGGCACCCTCGCGGGGATGCTCGGCCCGGTGGTCGACTTCACCGTGAACCGGCTCCTCGAGGTGCTCTTCGCCTTCCCCGGACTGCTCCTGGCGCTGCTCTTCATCCTCATTTTCGGCCCGGGAGTGGCCACGGCCACCGTCGCCGTCGGCCTCTCCACCGCCCCCGGCTACGCGCGCCTGATCCGGGCCCAGCTCGTGTCCGTGCGCTCTTCCGCGTTCGTGGAAGCGGCCACCGTGCAGGGCCTGAGCCGGCGGCGCATCCTGGCCCGCCACATCCTGCCGAACACCCTGGCCCCGCTGTTCGTGCTCGGCACGCTCGGCATGGGCCAGGCCATCGTCTGGGCGGCCGCCCTGAGCTACCTCGGGCTCGGTGCGCAGCCGCCGGCCGCGGAATGGGGCGCGATGCTCTCTGCCGGCCGCACGTACATCACCTCGGCCTGGTGGATGAGCTTCTTCCCCGGCCTGTTCATCGTGCTCACCGCCGTGTCGGCGACCGCGCTCGGCCGCAGCATCGAACGACGGATGCGGCACGCATGACCCGGGCGACGGGAACGCCCCCGACGGAGACTCCGGCAGCCGGCCCGGCATCCGCGCCGCGGCTGCTGGTGCGGAACCTGCGCGTGGGCTTCGGCGAGCGCCGCGGGCAGGAGCCGATTGTGCAGGGCGTGTCGTTCGCGGTTGAGGCCGGGGAGTGCCTCGCCATCGTCGGCGAATCCGGCTCGGGCAAGAGCGTCACCGCCCGGAGCCTGCTCGGCCTGGCCGGCGACCGGGCGTGGGTGGAGGCCGACGCACTATCGATCACCGGAGAGTCCGTGCTGGCGCTCTCGGAGGCCGGATGGCGCCGACGGCGCGGCCGCGACGTGGGCCTCGTGTTGCAGGATGCCCTCGTCTCGCTGGACCCGCTGCGCCCGGTCGGCCGGGAGATCGGCGACTCGCTCCGGCTGCACACGACGCTCGGCCCCGCCGCGCGCCGGAGCCGCGTGCTCGAACTTCTGGGCTCGGTCGGCCTGCCCGACGCCGAATCGCGGGTCAGGCAGCGGCCGGGCGAGCTGTCCGGCGGGCAGCGCCAACGCGCCCTGATCGCCTCGGCCATCGCGCTCGACCCGCCGCTGCTCATCGCCGACGAGCCGACGACGGCCCTCGACGTGACGGTGCAGGCGCAGGTGCTCGAGCTGCTCGGCCAGCTGAAACGAAACGGCACCGCGATCATCCTGATCAGCCACGACCTCGCCGTCGTCAGCCAGGTCAGCGACCGGGTGGCCGTGATGAGCGGCGGGCGCATCGTGGAGATGGGGCCGACCGAACAGGTCCTGCGGAGTCCCCGGCATCCGGAGACCCGGCGGCTGGTCGCGGCGATCCCGGCCGACAAGCCGCGCGGCACCCGGCTATCGGCCCCCGCGGCGGCGGCGGCGNNCCCGCACTGCAGCCCGCACTGCAGCCCGCCGCCGTGCCTCCCGACGCTGTGCCTGCCGGCGCCGGCCGCCCCGTCGTGCTCGAGGCCATCGGCCTGGTCAAGGGGTTCAAGAGACCCGACGGCCGCCGGCAGCTGGCGGTCGACGAGGTCTCCTTCCGGCTCGAGCGCGGCACGACCCTCGGCATCGTCGGCGAGTCCGGCTCCGGCAAGACCACGACGGCACGGCTGGCGCTCGCGCTGAGCGCCCCTGACGCTGGCGAGGTGCGCGTGCTCGGCCAGTCGTGGAGCACGGTGGCCGAGAAGGCCAGGCGGCCGCTCCGGGCATCCGTCGGCGCGGTCTACCAGGACGCCCTCGGATCGTTCGACCCCCGGCTGAACGTCGGCGACATCCTGCGCGCCGCGGTCGCGGGCCCCCGGGGGAGGATCGGGGCGGCGCCGACACACCGCGTCGCCGAGCTGCTCGACTCGGTGGGGTTGGCGAGCACGGTGCTCGCGCGGCGACCACTCGAGCTGTCGGGCGGCCAGCGGCAGCGCGTGGGCATCGCCCGGGCGCTGGCGAGCCGGCCGGAGATCCTGATCTGCGACGAGCCGGTCTCCGCGCTCGACGTGAGCGTGCAGGCGCAGGTGCTCGACCTGCTCGACGACCTCCAGCGCGACCTGGCGCTGAGCCTGCTTTTCATCTCGCACGACCTCGGCGTGATCCAGCACGTCAGCGACCAGGTCGCCGTGATGCAGGACGGCCGCATCGTGGAGACCGGCGCCACCCGCCGCGTGTTCACCGCGCCGGAGCATCCGTACACCCGCCGCCTGCTCGACGCCGTGCCGCGCCTCCCCTGATCTCTCTCCCCCCGCGAAACTGCACTCGTGGTCGTTATGGACGCGTTTTAGCGCGCACAACTGCAGTTTCGCGGTGCCGGACGGGCTCCGATAGATTGGGAACCTGGGATCGCCCCAGCATTCAGGCACTTCACCATCGACACGGTGCCGCATATATCGAATCGGAGAACCATGACCGCCGCCAGCGTTCCGGACAAGCCAGCCCTCGAAGGACTCGAAACCAAGTGGGGCGGCAGCTGGGAAGAGGCCGGCACCTACCGCTTCGACCGTTCGTCCGCGACGCGCGAGAACATCTACTCCATCGACACTCCCCCGCCCACGGCGTCCGGATCGCTGCACATCGGACACGTGTTCTCGTACACCCACACGGATGTCATCGCCCGCTTCCAGCGGATGCTCGGCAAGACCGTCTTCTACCCGATGGGCTGGGACGACAACGGCCTCCCCACTGAGCGCCGCGTGCAGAACTACTACGGCGTGCGCTGCGACCCGTCGCTGAAGTACACCCCGGACTTCGTCCCGCCGTTCGAAGGCGGCGACGGCAAGAGCACCAAGGCCGCCGACCAGCTGCCGATCAGCCGCCGCAACTTCATCGAACTGTGCGAGCGGCTCACGATCGAAGACGAGAAGCAGTTCGAGGCCCTCTGGCGCACCCTGGGCCTGAGCGTCGACTGGACCCAGACCTACCGCACGATCGGCCCGGACTCGCTGGCCACCTCCCAGCTGGCGTTCCTCGGCAACGTCGAGCGCGGCGAGGCCTACCAGGCCATGGCGCCGACCCTCTGGGACGTGACCTTCCGCACCGCTGTCGCCCAGGCCGAGCTCGAAGACAAGGACGTGCCGGCCGCCTACCACCGGGTCGCCTTCCACAAGCCGGACGGCGGGGCGATCGAGATCGAGACGACCCGCCCCGAACTCCTGCCCGCCTGCGTCGCCCTGGTGGCGCATCCGGATGACGAACGCTACAAGCACCTGTTCGGCACGACCGTGCGCACCCCGCTGTTCGACGTGGAGGTGCCGATCCTCGCGCATCACCTCGCGCAGAAGGACAAGGGCAGCGGAATCGCCATGATCTGCACCTTCGGCGACGTGACCGACGTGGTCTGGTGGCGTGAGCTCTCCCTGCCCAACCGCGCCATCATGGGCTTCGACGGCCGGATCATCGCCGACGCGCCAGAGGCCATCACCTCCGAGTCCGGCCAGGCCGCCTACGCGCAGCTGGCCGGGAAGACCGTGTTCTCCGCCAAGCAGGCCGTCGTCGAGCTCCTCAAGGCCAGCGGCGACCTCATCGGCGAGCCCAAGCCGATCGTGCACGCGGTGAAGTTCTTCGAAAAGGGCGACAAGCCCCTCGAGATCGTCTCCACCCGGCAGTGGTACATCCGCAACGGGGCACGCGACGAGAAGCTGCGGGCCCGCCTGATCGCTCACGGCACCGACCTCGAGTGGCACCCGGAGTTCATGCGGGTGCGGTACGAGAACTGGGTCAACGGCCTCACCGGCGACTGGCTCGTCTCCCGCCAGCGCTTCTTCGGGGTGCCTCTCCCCGTCTGGTACCCGCTGGATGGCGACGCGAACCCCCTCTTCGACGCGCCGGTCCTCGCCACCCGCGAGCTGCTCCCGGTCGACCCGTCCTCCGAGACCGCGCCCGGCTACACCGAGGACCAGCGCGGCCAGGCCAACGGATTCGTCGGCGAGGTCGACGTGATGGACACCTGGGCCACCTCCTCGCTCACGCCGCAGCTCGCCGGCGGCTGGGAGCGCGACCCCGACCTGTTCGACCTCGTCTACCCGTACTCCCTGCGCCCGCAGGGGCAGGACATCATCCGCACCTGGCTCTTCTCGACGCTCCTGCGTTCGGAACTCGAGCACGGGATGTCGCCGTGGCAGCACGCGGCACTCTCCGGCTTCATCGTCGATCCGGACCGCAAGAAGATGTCCAAGTCCAAGGGCAACGTGGTCACCCCGGCCGGGATGCTGGAGCAGCACGGCTCCGACGCCGTGCGGTACTGGGCTGCGTCGTCGAGGCTCGGCACCGACGCCGCGTTCGACCCGATGAACCCCACCCAGATCAAGATCGGCCGCCGCCTGGCGATCAAGATCCTGAACGCCTCCAAGTTCATCCTCGCCTTCGAGGGCGAGGCTGACGCACCCGTCACCGAGCCCGTCGACCGGAGCATGCTCGCCGGCCTCGCCGCCGTCGTCGCGCAGGCGACCACGGCGTTCGAGGGCTACGACCACGCCCGTGCGCTGGAAACCACGGAGAGTTTCTTCTGGACCTTCTGCGACGACTACCTCGAACTGGTCAAGGAACGCGCCTACGGCGAGGCCGGCCCGGCGCAGGCCTCGGCCGTCGCCGCCCTGCGCACTGCGCTGTCGACGCTGCTGCGCCTGTTCGCACCGTTCGTGCCGTTCGCCACCGAAGAAGCCTGGTCCTGGTCGAATTACGGATCGGTGCACACGGCATCCTGGCCCGTCGCCGACGACCTCTCGGCCGGCGCCGACGGAGACATCGCGCTGCTCGATCTGGCCAGCCGCGCGCTCACGGGCATCCGCCGCGCCAAGACCGATGCGAAGGCTTCACAGAAGTCTGCCGTGACATCTGCTGTAATTAGCGGAATGACGTCAGAGGTTGACCTGCTCGCGCAGGCCGCCGCTGACCTCAAAGCAGTGGGTCGGATCGCCGAATTGACATTTGTCGACGGGGACGAGTTGGCTGTGACAAGCATCGTGCTTGCCACGGTGCCGGAGAGTTAGGGGAACCGTATGTCAGTACAGGTACGATCGCTGGGCGACAAGGATTTCTTTTCATGGCTGGGTCTCTTCGAGGGGTACAGCGAGTTCTACAAGAGTGAGTTGACCGACGAGAAGGCCCTCCGCGTGTGGAGCTGGATCATCGACAAGAACCATGACCTCGATGGAGCCGTCGCGGTCAACGATGCCGGCGACTTCATCGGTTTCGCACACTACCGCACGTACCCGCGCACGCTCACCGCCGACATGGGGCTGTTCCTCGACGACCTGTTCGTGATGCAGGATGCGCGCAACACCGGCGTTGGACGGGCGCTGATCGACTTCGCCAAGGGGTACGCGGGCGAGCACCACCTCAAGCAGATCCAGTTGCTCACGGCCGCCGACAACGAGACGGCGCAGAAGTTGTACGACCAGGTCGGCACCCGCACCGACTGGGTCACCTACGAGATCGAGCTCTAGGCCGGACCATGCAACTCGGAACACGCTGGCCCATCGGCGCCCCGCTGCCCGCCGGGCTGCCGCACGTGGTCGAGATCGCCGTCAGGGCGGTCGAAGAGGAGCTCGACGCCGTGGGCGAGGACACCAGCGCCTGGCGCTGGACGCTGACCTGGCTGGAGTCCAAGCCCGTCATTCAGCTCGACGACGGCACCGTGATCAGGTACCACCCGGGCGAGGACAGCGCCACCATCACGCAGCCGTCCGTCACGGTCGACGACGACGACGACTGGATCTAGCGCGACTGGATCCAGTCGGACCTGATCTGGCCGCCTCCGTCACGCCGGTGACACGAGCCGGCGCCTGGCGTCCCGGCAAGCCCGATCATGGCCGTGGCGCCAGGGCTGCGCCGGGAGCATTTGCCTCAGGTTTTGCTGTCCATCCGGGCGACGCCCTCCCACCGCCAGAGAGCGGCGACGCCGAGGCCGCCGGCAATGCTGACGGCGGTCAGGCTGAGGTCTCCCGGCTCGGCCGCGTTCCGGCACTGCTGAAGGACCCGCAACACCAGGAGCGCGCCGCTCGCGCCGAACGGATGCCCCACCGCGAGGCCCCCGCCCTGGAGATTGGCGTGGTCCTCCGGCACGCCCAGGATGTCCAGGGACGCGAGCACCTGGGCCGCGAAGGCCTCGTTGAACTCGACGCGTGCGAGGTCGGCGCCGCTCACGCCCTGACTCACCAGCAGCGTGCGCCCGGCCTCCGCCCCGGCGATGCCGAGCAGATTCGGGTCGGTGCCGGCGACGGCCGCATCGACGAAGCGGAGGTACCCGGGGATCCCGAGTTGGTCCGCCGTTCCCCGATTGGTGACGAGCACGACGACGGCGCCGTCAGCGTCGGCGCAGGAGTTGCCGGCGGTGACCGACCCGTCGGGCCGGAAGGCGGGCGGGAACCGGCGCAGCAGGCCGGCCGTCAGGGTGCGGCGGGGGCCTTCGTCGGCATCGGCCGGCCCGGCAAACGTGGCAATCGGCACGATCTCCTCGGCGAGGGAGCCGGAGTCCGCCGCGGCAAGGGCCAGCCGGTGGCTTCGCAGGGCGAACGCATCCTGGCGCTCCCGGGAGATCCCGAAGCGCTCGGCCACGTTCTCGGCCGCGACGCCCATGTCCGGGTCGCCGACCGCGTCGGGGGCGAACCGCACCCGCTCGAAGAAGTCCGGGTTCCCCGGTGTCGAACTCAGCCGCTGCGCGCGCAGCGGCGCCGTGCTGCAACTCTCCACGCCGCCGGCCAGGTAGAGGTCCCCGGCGCCCGCTGCGATGAGCCGGCAGGCCAACACGATCGCCTCCAGCCCCGAACCGCACTGCCGGTCGATGGTCAGGCCAGGCACCGTCACCGGGAAGCCGGCCTCCAGCGCGGCGAGCCGGGCCACATTCCCGCCGCCGCCGACGGCGTTGCCGATGATCACGTCGTCGATCCGCCCGGCGGCCACGCCGCTGTCGGCGACCACGGCGGCCAGCACCGGGGCGAGCAGCTTCTCCGCTGTCAGCCGGCCCAGGATGCCGTTCGGGCGGCCAAAGGCGGTGCGGCGACCGAGCACGAGCACGGGCTCGCGGTCGGCGCTAAGCGAGGGGTGTGACACGGGCATCCTTCTCTTCGATCCACCGGGCGAGCAGCGCTCGGCTGATCTTGCCGGTCGCGGTGACGGGCAATTCCGCCAGCGCGAAGTACGAGCGGGGGCGTTTCGCTTCGGCCAGCAGCGCGGCCCCGGCGGCCCTCAGCCGGCTTGCGTCGACGTCGGGGCTGCCGAGCACGGCGGCCACCAGGCGGGTTCCCCGTGACGCGTCGGGGATGCCCGTGGCCACCACAGCTTCGACCCCCGGCACTCCCTGCAGCGCCGTTTCCACCTCCTGCGGGTACACGTTTCTACCGGCGGTCACGATCATGTCGGCGCGACGGCCGAGGAAGTGCAGCACGCCGGCCGTGTCCAGGAACCCCTGGTCGCCGACCGTGCACCAGTCGCCCTCGCGACGGAACGCCTCACCGTCGTCGCCCCAGGCGTAGCCGTCGCTGACGAGCGGGCTGCGCACGAAGATGTTGCCGGACACCCCGCCGGCGGGTTCGCTGCCGCGGTCGTCGAGGATGCGGATCTCCACGCCCGGAAACGGCCGGCCGACCGACGTCGATTGCGGCGCGGATGCCTCGCCCGGCCGCACGACGGATGCCGCCACGAAGCTCAGCTCAGCTGCCCCGTAGTAGTCGAAGACGGCCGCGTTCGGTGCCCAGCGGCGCACGGTCGCCAGGGTGGCGGCATCCAGCCTGGCCCCGGCGCTGATGATGCTCGTCAGGCGGCTGCCGTCGACACCGGATGCCAGGGCCCGCCCGCCGATCAGGCGCAGCGCTGTGGGCGCCGCGACGAGCCTGGTGATCCCCCGGTCGGTGACGCAGGCCAGGGCCGCCGCGACGTCGAACCGCGGCAGGGTGACGAACGTGGCGCCGGCGTGTAGGGATTCGGCCAGGGCATAGAGGTTGAGGCTGGCCGTGAGCGGGCCGGGCGCGAGCGTGCGGTCCTGCGAGGTGAGCCCGAAGTACTCCCGGCTCAGCTCGAAGGCGGCCTGCCAGGACCGTCTCGTGCGGGTGAACGCCTTGGGCACGGAGGTGGTGCCGGAGGTGAACCCGACGAGGAAGACCGAGTCGGCCCGACCGTCCCGCAGCTCGGAGCCTGAGGCTGAGCCTGCAGTCGAGACTGCGCCCAAGTCCGCGGCTGGGGCGACGGACAGCAGCCGCCGCTCCACGACGACCCGCTCGGCCGCGGGCCAGCCGGGGTCGAGCACCGCGCAGCGACGCCCGCCGGCCACTCCAGCCGCGAACTCGACGACAAACTCGGTGCCGTTCGGCAGGCACACCGACGACAGGGACGGCATCCCGGCCACGCGGGCGGCGGCCAGGTCGCGCAGTTCATCGAACCGGAGCCGGTCGTCGCCGACCTCGATGGCCGTCGCCTCCGGCGCCATCCTGGCCCAGTGCTGAAGTTGATCGAGGAACGGCATCTACTTGCGGGCGATGATCTCGCCGTGCGGCATCCCGAACCAGCCGTCCGGGTCACCTGCCCACTGGTGCCAGGCCGCGGCCATCGTCTGCAAATCGGCCAGGTCCGCGACGCCGGCCTCGATCGCGTGCGCCGCGAAGTTCGATTCGGTGGCGCGCTCCGCCCAGGATTCGCCCCACCATTCGCGCTCGGCTTCGGAGGCGAAGCACCAGATCGACGCGCTGCTGGTCACGCCGCCGAACCCGGCCAGGCGCGCCCACGCCTTGAGGGCGCGGCCGGCGTCCGGGTCGCCGCCGTTCCAGTAATGCACGTCGCGGTACACGGTCATCCACATCGACAACCCCTGCAGCTTCGGGTACCACATGACTCCCCCGTAGTCGACGTCCCTGGCTCCGAAGACGCCGCCCGGCTTCAGCACGCGCCGGATCTCCCGCATGGCAGCGACCGGGTTGGCGACGTGCTGCATCACCTGGTGGGCGTGCACGATGTCGAAGGACTGGTCCGGGAAATCGAGCGTATAGACGTCGCCGACCTGGAACGTGGCGTTGTGCACGCCGTCGTCGAACGCGAGCCCTGCCGCGTGTTCGACGATCTCCGCCGAGGCGTCGATGCCGATGACCTGGCCGGGGGCGAGTCGCCGGGCCAGGTCGACGGTGATGGTGCCCGGCCCGCAGCCCACGTCGAGCAGGCTGAGCCCCGCCTCGAGGTGCGGGATGAGGTAGGCCGCCGAATTCGCCACCGTTCGCCAGGTGTGCGAGCGAAGCACGCTCTCGTGGTGCCCGTGCGTGTACTCCTCGCGCGGGGCGGATTCCTGGCGTTCGGGCGAATCGGTCATGCTCTGAGCCTACGACCGGAAGGCTGATTCGTGGCCGCTAGGGTGGTCGCATGCCTGACTCCGTGAATCCCTTCCTCGCTCCGAGCACGCTCCCCTACCAGCTGCCGCCGTTCGCAGATATCCGCGACGAGCACTACCGCCCGGCGTTCGACCGCGGCTTCGCTGAGCAGCTCGCCGAGATCGCCGAGATCGCGTCGAATCCGGATGCGCCGACGTTCGAGAACACGATGCTGCCGCTCGAGCGCAGCGGACAGACGCTCCAGCGGGTTGCCGCGGTGTTCTTCAACAAGAGCTCGTCCGACTCGAACGACTTCACGAACGCGCTCGAGGAGGAACTCGCGCCGCTCCTCGCCGCGCACGAGGACGCCATCCGTCTCGACTCTGCCCTGTACGCCCGGATCGCGGCCGTGCACGAGCAGCGTGACTCTCTGGGCCAGGGCGACGAGTCCCGCTACCTGGTCGAGCGGTACCACACGGAGTTCACCCTCGCCGGGGCCGGCCTGTCCGACGGCGACAAGGCCACCCTGCGCGACTACAACAAGCGCCTGTCGACGCTGACGACCAGGTTCGAGAAGAACCTGCTCGCCGACACCAATGAGCTCGCCGTGGTGATCGACGACGTCGCCGAACTGGACGGTCTCGCCGCCGGCGAGATTTCGGCGGCCGCCGAGGCCGCGAAGGAACGCGGCCTGGACGGGAAGTATCTGATCACCCTCGTGCTTCCGACGTCGCACCCGTACCTGGCGAGCCTCACCAACCGGGAGGTGCGGGAACGCCTGCTGAACGCGTCCGCGGCCCGCGGCATCCGCGGCGGCGCGCACGACAACCGCGAGCTGGTGCTGGAGATCTCTCACCTGCGCGCCGAGCGAGCCCGCCTGCTCGGGTTCGACAGTCACGCCGCGTTCGTCACCGCCGACGAGACCGCGAAGACGCCGGAGGCCGTCGCCGACCTGCTCGGGCGCCTCGCCCCCGCCGCCGCCCGCAACGCCCGGGCCGAGCAGGCCGACCTGCAGAGACTGATCGACGGCTCAGGGGCGGGCTTCGACCTCGCCGCCTGGGACTGGGCGTTCTACACCGAGAAGGTGCGCCAGGCGCGGTACGACGTGGACACCGCAGCCATGCGTCCCTACTTCGAGCTCGAGCGCGTGCTGCAGGACGGCGTCTTCCACGCCGCGACCCGGCTGTACGGCATCGCCTTCGCCGAGCGGCCCGACCTGGTCGGCTGGCATCCGGAGGCCCGCGTCTTCGAGGTGTCGAACGAGGATGGCTCCCCCGTCGGCCTGTACATCGGAGACTTCTACACGCGCGACTCCAAGCGCGGCGGAGCCTGGATGAACCCCCTGATCTCCCAGGCGGCGCTGCTCGGCACCCCGACGGTGGTCTGCAACAACATGAACATCGGCAAGCCCGCCGCGCGAGAACCCACGCTGCTCAGCTACGACGAGGTGAACACCCTTTTCCACGAATTCGGGCACGCCCTGCACGGGTTGTTCGCGCAGGTGACCTACCCGAAGTTCTCGGGCACGAATGTGTACCGCGACTTCGTCGAGTTCCCGAGCCAGGTCAACGAGATGTGGATGCTGCAGCCGGAGGTGCTGGCGAACTACGCCCGGCACCACGAAACGGGTGACCCCATGCCCCAGGACCTCGTCGATCGCATCCACGCCTCCGCCACCTTCAACGAGGGCTTCTCCACCAGCGAGTATCTGGCTGCGGCCTTGCTCGACCAGGCGTGGCACCGGATCGGCGCCGACACGGTCGTGACGGATGTCGCCGAGTTCGAGGCATCCGCCCTCGCCGCCGTGGACCTCGACAACCCGGTCGTGCCCACCCGGTACGCCAGCACCTATTTCGCGCACACCTTCTCCGGCGGCTACGACGCCGGCTACTACTCCTACATCTGGAGCGAAGTGCTCGACGCGGACACCGTCGACTGGTTCACCGAGAACGGCGGGCTCACGCGCGCAAACGGCGACCGCTTCCGCGACCGCCTGCTGGGCGTCGGCGGCCGGATGGACCCGCTGGACGCGTACCGCGACTTCCGCGGCCGCGACGCGGTCATCCAGCCGCTGCTCGACCGCCGCGGCCTCAACGAGCTTTTGCCCGCGAAAACGCACTTGTGGTCGTTATGAACGCGTTTTACTGACCACAACTGCAGTTTCGCGGGAAGAAGTGGACCAGCCGAGGCGGGCTCGGATCGCGGCGACGCCGCGGTGCGGGAACTCCGCCAAGCCGGGCGCAAGCAGCTCCTCCGTCAGATCGAGGAGCGCCCGCGCGCAGTCCTCCGGCCGGAGGGTGAGCAGGTCATCGATCCGGGCACCGATGGCCGGGTGGGCCGCTTCGAAGCGGCGCCGCGGGTCCATGTTGTCGAGGCGCTCGGGCCCGGACGCCTCGATTCGTCGGCTCAGCACCGGCAGCAGATACGCCACGGCCTCCGAGCGGATGCTGTTCCCGGCGCTGAGAAGTTCGCCCCGGCGTGCGCGGCCCACGCCGATGAACAGCTGGGTGAGCACGAGCGACACGTCGCGCACGTCGTCCGGGGCACCGGCCGGGAGCGGCCGGGCGACGACTTTCGCCATGGCTTCGGCCACTCCGCCGGCGTCGTAGAGCACGTCGTAGGCGTTCGCATGCCAGTCGGCGAGGCCGACCAGGTCGGTGATCCCGAACTCGAGCACGTGCCCGTCGTCGTAGATGACCTTGAGCCCGTCGTGGTGCTCACGCACCTGGAGCGCGATATCCTCGGTCCCTGGGAGCCAGTCCAGACCCTGCCGGAAGCGCTCCTGAGCGCCGGGCGTCGTGAGCAGCGCGAAGTCGTGGTCGCTCCACTCGTCGACGCGGTCGCGTTCGGCCGTCGACCCCATCCCGACGAGTCCGACAATGTCGGGATCTGCCTCGGCCGTTGCCCGCAACTCGTCGAGGAACGCCCCGAAGCACTCCCGGATCGCTGTCGTTGTCATGACGCTCACTTCGCGAACACGTCGCGCAGCCCCGCCCAGGATTCCACCCGGCAGTAGACCGGGATCTCGTCCAGCGGCACCGGGCGGCTGATCAGCCGCCCGCCGTCCGCGGCTTCTCCGGTCCAGGCATCGACCCACGCGCCAGCAGGCAGGTACACCGGCCAGTCGGTCGCCCCGGCTTCCAGGACGGGAGCGACGAGCAGGTCGTCGCCGAGCATCCACTGCAGCGGGTGAGCCCACACATTTTCATCCTGCGGTTGGTCGAAATAGAGCGGCCGCATCAGCGGCGCGCTCGTCGCGATCGTGCGCCGCGCCTGCTCGGCGAGGTACGGAACGAGCCGTTCGCGCACCTCGATCAGGCGCTTGAACACCGGGATCACCTGGTCGTCGGCGTTGCGCTCGGCGATGTTCCACGGCGTGCGGTCGCGGCAGGGCGAGCGGTGATGGTTGAACTCGGAGTGGTATTGCATGATCGGCACGAACACGGATGCCGCGGCCGCCCGCAGGTACAGTTCGCCGTCTGGGACGTCGCCGGAGAACCCGCCGAAGTCCCAGCCCCAGTAGAGCATGCCGCTGGAGGCGGCAGAGAGCCCCGCGAACATGGACCAGCGGAACGCGTCCCAGGTGGAGTTCTCGTCGCCGGCCCAGAAAGCGCCGTGCGCCTGCGAGCCCGTGAACCCGGCCCGGCTGAAGGTCACGGGGGCCTTGCCGGCCGAGCGGAGCAGGTCGCCGTAGGCCTTGGCATAGTGCACCGGGAACAGGTTGTTGCCTTCGTCACCGCGCATGCCGTTGCGGTAGACGAGGTCGCGTCCCCAGGCGTGTTCGCCGCCGTCGGTCTTGAAACCGTCGATCCCGATCTCCTCGACGAGGTAGCGCCGCTTCTCGGTCCACCAGCCGGCCGACCGCTCATCGGTCAGGTCCGGCATCAGGCCCAGCGGGAACCACCAGCCGCGGTTGCGGTAGGGGCGAAGCGACCCGTCCGGGCCTTCCTCCCGGATGAGCACCTCCTCACGCACCGCTGCGCGAGCATCCGCCGCCGCCTGACCGGTGGGATGCGGGCGCATCTTGACCAACGGGATCTGCCACAGGTGCAACCGCACGTCACGCTCGTGCAGTTCGTCGACCATGCCCTTCGGGTCCGGCCAGGCGCCGTCCGCCGGAAAAGTGAAGTCGTCCAGCCGCAGCGGGCCGCCGGTCTCGTTGACCTCGTATTGCGCGTCGCGGAAAACGGTGAACGTGCTCTCGTCGCTCCACGCCTCGATGACGACCGAACCGACCGGGATCTCGTGCTCCCGGTGCAGGTCGACCTGGCGCATCACCTCGGCCTGGGTGTTCCATTCGTTGCCGCTGGCCCACAGGCGGAAGACCCAGTCGGGGAGCTCCTCCGGCCGTCCGACCTCGGCCAGGAACGCGTCGAGCACCGCGGTCGGTGAACCGTCGTAGAACGAGACGGAGAGCACGGGGGTGCCGTCGTCGGGGGCATCCGCCTCCACTTCGACCAGGATCCGGCCCGGCTGCTCGGCGCCACAGGAGAACCAGCTGCGCCGGGAGGTTCGCAGGTGGAATCCCCACCCGGACTCCCCCACGATGTGCGCGAACGGCATCGGCAGGTAGGTCTTGCGTTCGGCTCCCTGGTTCTTGTACTGCTCGAACACGACCGAGTCGAGGGTCTCGCCCCGGTGGTCGAGCGCGTCGAACCGTTCGCCGAGACCTGTGACGTGTTCGTTCGCGGCCAGGGGCAGGCTGAATCGCACCCGGCGAACCCGGCCGCCGCCGACGAGGACGCTGACGCTTCCCGGGAGCACCCGGGACGTGCCGTATGCCTCGACCGCGTCGTCGGCATCCCGCCAGCCGAAGACGGAACACTCGAACCAGCGCGTGTTCTCCACCGCGCCGTCGGCGCGGGTTGCGGTGAAGCGGTAGCGCAGCCCCTCGTCGGCGACGAGGTCCGTGAGCGTGAGTTGCCAGCCGCCGCTCGCCCTGGCCAGTCGGGCCTGTGCGGAGGCGAGGTGCCCACCGTCGACGGTCTGGCCGCGGGAGGACCGCAGCATCGGTGCAAGCTCCCTCGTCTCGTGCGTGGACTCACCGTCGACGCTGCGCACAAGCTCCAACGTGACGGATGCGACGTCTCCCGATGTGCGTACGCCGAGCGTCAGGTCGTCGCCCGCGACAGGGTCGATCGGCCAGCGCTGCTCGGTGTCGACGGAGTAGGGGTGGCCGGAGCCGAATGGACGGTGCCTGATCATCGGTCGTTCTCCAAGGTTGTGAGGCCGAGTTCGACGGCCAGTCGAATGTACATGGCGTGGCTCCACAGCAAGGGCTGCGCCACCGGACCCCAGCGGCGCACCCACTCGTCGCGCCGGGACGGGTCGAGCAGGTGATCGCCGACCTGCTCCGGCATCGATCCGTCGGTTCCGATGGTGCCCGCCGCCCAAGCGAGCTGACGCAGCGCCGCCGCCCTTGCTCCCGAACGGGCATAGGCCAGTCCGAGCATGCAACTGAGCAGCGGCCACTGGCCTCCACCGTAGAAGGTGTCCGCGAGGTAGCGGTGTACGCCTCGGTCGACGTTCAGGGTGGAGGAAACCGCACGGATGGTGGTCAGGCCGACCTCGCTCGAGGGCCGGATCGCCGCGAGCGGAGCAAGCACGGCCAGGAGACTGCCGTCGACGTCGCGGGATCCGAGCCATTTCACGAGGTGGCCGTCGACCGTGCCTCGTTCCCCGATCAGGGCCTGGACGTCCGCGTCGGCCGTCTCGGCCTCGGCCTGGAGCCGTTCGGTGAGGACGCCCGAACGGACGGCGGCCCGGAGGCCGGCCGAGATGCAGCCGAGGGTCGAGACGTGCACCTGGTCGGAGTTCTCTTCCCACCAGTCGAAGCATGGCCGGTGCCAGGAGCTGACCAGATATTCCACGCTCAGGGCGATGGCGCCTGCCCACCGTCCGAGGTCGAGGCCGTGCCGCTTCGCGTGTTCGACGGCCGCCCAGATCCAGGTGCCGTAGCCATCCAGCTGGAAATCCCACCAGTCGTCGTCGCCCTCCTTCCCGCCGAAGGTGAATCGGGTCGGGAGCATCTCCGCATCGGACACGGGGAATGGTCCGGCTGCGGCGTCGACGATGTGGCGCACCTGGTCCGCCCGGTCCAGGAGGATGCCGCTGCACCAGTCGAAGAACCGACTGGCCGAGTCCACCCCGCCGTAGCTGGACACGCCATCGGCGATGAACGCCCCGTCGCGGAACCAGGAGTACCCCGTGTAGGCGGAGAAGGTGGGACTGGCCGGATACGCGCCGGAGGCATCCTGCAACTCGAGGATCAGCTCGTAGCTCGAGCGGGCCAGGGCGATCAAGTGCTGTTCGCTCGGGCGGGGTCTGACGGTGGCCTCGGTCATGGCGTGGTTCTCCTGCTGATCGGTGCTGAAAGTGTGTGGAAGGGTCCGGGTACATACGCCCCGGACCCTCATACCGGCCGGATAGGCCGGGTGCTGCTAGCCGCCGATGACCGCGTTGATGCGCTTCTCAGCGGAGGTCAGGGCCTCTTCGACGCTCTTGCGGCCGGCCTGCGCCTCGACGAGTTCCTCGCCGGTGATGTCCTGCATTTCGGTCTGACCCTTGGCCACGACGGGCGGCAGGGCGATGCCGTCGAGCGAGTCGAAGACGGCCTTGCGGTTCGCCGGCGCACCCTTGTCGAGGTACGTGGCGAGTGCCTTCTCGTCGCTGATCGGCGGCAGTTCCCAACCGGAGTCGAGACGCGTCTGAACCATGGTGTCGCTGTTCGTCAGGAACTCGGCCCACTTGGCGGCGGCGTCGGTGTGCTTGGACGTGGCCGAGACGCCGACGGCGTTCGAGAAGACCGCGCTGGCCTTGTGCGTGCTGCCCGGTTCGACCGCGATGTCCCACTTGAATGGCACGTCGGCCACAGCGCCGAAGACCCAGATACCCGTGTGCAGCATGGCCAGCTTGCCGGCCTTGAACAGGTTGGTGTCGAAGTCTGCCGTGCCCTGGCCCTGCTTGATCGTCGGCATCACGGTGCCGCTCTTCTCGACCAGCCACTTGGCGGCTTCGACGCCTTCCGGAGTGTTGAACGCGACCGATTTGCCGTCCTTGGCGAGGAACGAGCCGCCGTTCTGCGCGAGCGTCTTGTAGAACTCGTAGAAGCTCACCGGCTGGTGGTCACCCCACACGCCCTTCGCCTTGTCGGTGAGTTTCAGCGCAGCGGCCTTCTCGTCGGCCCAGGTCCAGTCGGCGGTCGGGTGGGAAACGCCCGCCGCGTCGAACAGGTCGGCGTTGTAGTACAGCACGACGTCGGAGAACGAGCTCGGCAGGGCGTACTGCTTTCCGCCGGTGGCGTACGCGTCGAGCAGCGTCTTGCGGTAGGCGCTCGAGTTCGCGACCGGGATCTCAGCCAGCACACCGTTGGCCTGGTAGGACGCGTAGTTCGAGTACTCGATGTCGAACACGTCGGCGGCGGTACCGGCGGCGAGGTCGGTCTGCAGGGCCGTTCCGTAGTCGCCGTACGGGAGCGTCTTCACGTCGACCGTGATGTTCTTGTTCTCCTTCTCGAATGCGGCGACGATCTTCTTGAGGTTGGCCTCGTTGCCATCGTTCGAAATGAAGTTGGAATACGTGATGGTGACGGGACCTGAGGGTGCGGCGGCCTTCGTCGACGCGCATCCGCTCATGATAAGGGCCGCGCACGCGGCAAGGCCTGCTGTGGCCACGAGTTTACGATTCATGTGACTGCTATCTCCTTTGATATCGGGTGAAACGGATTGCGGGGTCTCGAGGACTACTTGATCCCTGAGCTTGCGACGCCCTGGATGATGTATTTCTGGGCGAAAATGTAGAGGGCCAGCATGGGGAGCACGCTAACGACGGAACCTGCCATGACGATGTCCCATTGGGTCGAGTACTGGCCCACCAGGCCGGCGAGGGCAACCGGGAGGGTCTGCAGCTCGGGAGAGCGGAGCACGACGAGCGGCCAAAGGAAACTGTTCCAACTGCCCATGAACGCGAAGACCACGAGCGTCGCCAGCGCCGGCCGGATGTTGGGCAGAATGATCGTCCAGAAGATCCGGAAGTGTCCCGCGCCGTCGATCGTGGCGGCCTCGTCGAGTTCGCGGGGCACCTGGTTGATGGCCTGGCGCAGCAGGAAGATCCCGAACGCCGTCGCGAAGGTGGGCAGCAGCGCACCGAGGTAGCTGTTCAGCAAGCCGAACGCCTTCAGTTCGGAGAAGAGCGGGACGATGAGCACCTGCAGCGGGATCATCATGGTGGCGAGGTACACAGCGAAGACGACGCCCTGCCCGCGGAACGGCAGCCGGCTGAACGCGTATCCGGCCGTCGCGCTGGTGAACAGCTGCACCGTGGTGGTGGTCACGGCGAGCACGAGGCTGTTCAGGACCACCTGGCCGAACGGGCGCTCGGTGAACAACTGCTGGTAGGCGGCCAGGGACGGGTTGTCGGGAAACAACGCCGGCGCGAGGGTGAGCCCAGCGCCCGGGCTGATCGACGTGATGATCGTCCACAGGAACGGGAAGAACATGATCAGCGCGCCGACGATCATGACGACGTGGAGGAGCACGAATCCGACGGTTCGGCGGGTGCCCGCTGCGGTGTCCGTCGTCACGGCCCCGCGGGCCAGTGTTGCATTAGCCATAGTTGACCCACCTCTTTTGTCCGCGGATTTGAACGACGGTCACGGCCAGGACGACAGCGAAGAGCATCCAGGAAAGGGCGGATGCCTCACCGGCCTTGCCGTAGCGGAAGGTCAGGTCGTAGATCTGCTGGACGACGACCTGGCTGGCGCCGCCCGGTCCGCCTCCAGTCATCGCGTAGACCTGGTCGAAGACCTGGAATCCGTTGATGAGGGAGATGACGACGACGAAGAACGTGGACGGGGACAGCAGGGGCAGGGTGACGCTGACCAGGCGTCGCCACCAGCCGGCACCGTCCACCTTGGCCGCGTCGTACAGGTCCTGGTTGATGGCCTGCAGGCCGGCGAGCAGGATGACCATCACGAAGCCGATGTCTTTCCACGCAGAGGCCAGGATGATCGACGGCATGGCCCAGGCCGGATCGGACCACCAGCCGGGGCCGGCGATTCCGAAGAAACCGAGAATCGAGTTGATGATGCCGTTGCTGGGGTTGAGCAGCCAGCGCCAGACCAGCGCCACGACGATCCAGCTCGTGATGACCGGCAGGAAGTACACGCCGCGCAGAAACGAACGTCCCTTGAGAGCGGTGTTCAGCGCCAGCGCGAGCGCCAGCCCGCCGATGTAGACGAGGGGCAGGTAGCCCATGATGTAGGAGATGGTGTGCAGGAACACGTCGCCGGTGCGCGGATCAGCAAGCAGCGACGCGTAGTTGTCGAGTCCGACCCATTTCATGGGTGCGAGCAGATTCCATTCGTGCAGGCTTACCCACGCCGCGGCAACCATCGGGCCGAGGGTGAACATGGCCAGCGGAATGGCGCTCGGCAGGATGAATGCGAGCACGATGAGCGCGTACTTCAGGCGAGCGGTGGGGGTGCGGCCGCGCCGACCGGACGGGAGAGGGAGCCTGTCGGGCTGGACGGTCGTGTCGACGGCGGGAAGCACCGCGGGGATGGTCGTCATGATCCGGGAGCTTCCTGCGGGGCCGACTGCTCGACCAACCGAGCGCGCACGAGCCGGCCCTGGTCGCCGGCCAGGCCGTCGGAGTCGAATGGCGTGGCCAGCACGATCGCCGCCGCGCCCTGCGCCCAGCTCTCGTCCTGCCAGTTCTCCACGGCCACGGCCACCTGGCGCCGGCTCGGGATCAGCGCGGATCGCAGGGCGAGTTCGAAGCCGAACGACCAGTGCTTCCAGGCGGCGGTCCCCTCTCCGAGCACGATGACGATCTCGGGGTCGAGCGTGTGCACGATACCGGCCAGCGCCCGGCCCAGCCGGTGTCCGGCTTCGCCGAAGATCGCTGTGGCGGCGGGGACCCCGGCGTCCGCCGCGGCGCGGAGTGCGGCCATCCCGCTCTGCTCGCCGATGATTCCCGCCGAACGGGCGTTGCGAACGAGGGCTTCCTCGCCAATGTAGGACTCGAGGCATCCATGGTTGCCGCACGAGCACACCGGACCGTCCTCGCCGACGGGAATGTGGCCGACCTCGCCGGCGCCGCCGGACGACCCGCGCAGCACGACGCCGTCGACGACGATTCCGGCGCCGACGCCGGTTCCGATCGTCACGACGAGGAAGTTGTCGTGGAGGCGGCCGACGCCGTACAGGCGTTCGGCCATCGCCAGGGCATTGACGTTGTTCTCAACGAGCACGGGCAGCGCCAGTTCGCGCCGCAGCGTCGAGCCCAGCGGGACCTGGTTCCAGCCGAGTTGCGTCGAGTCGACGAGCCCGCTGCCCTGATTGTCGACGGTGCCGGGGACTCCGACGCCGATTCCCAGAAGGGGCATGTCGCTGCCGCCGGCGATGAAACGACGAAGCAGAAGGGTGAGGTCACCGAGGAACGTGGACGAGGACGCGTCGAAGGGTTCACTGGCCGACCGGAGAACAGCGCCGTCGATGCCGACCTCGACAAACGCGACGTGGTCGAGCACGACCTTCACGCCGATTACGTGCCCGGCGGTCGAAACGATGCCGAGCATCCGTGCCGGCCGACCGCCCTGGGACGGTGCCTGTTCGAGTTCCTGGAGGAGACCATCGGCGATCAGGTCCCGGGTGAGCTGGGTCATCAGGGCCGGGGAGACATTGAGCACGCGAGCCAGGTCGGCGCGCGACGCCGGGCCGTGCGCGCCGAGCTGCGCAAGGATGGCGGACCGATTGACATCGGTACGCGCTGCGGGTCGAAACATCATTGTTCCCCTTTATTCAGGACTAAATAAAGATTAGAACAATGTGCGTCTCCCGTCAACTCCTTCTTCCATCACATTTCCGCGAGAATGCACTTGTGGTCGTTAAAACGCGCTCATAACGACCACAACTGCAGTTTCGCGGGGCTGCGGGGCGCGCTCCTCCGGGTGCGCAGAGGCGTACGCCGGCGTGAACCGGCGTACGCCGGCGTGAACGCCGTCGACGGGTACTCGACGACCTCGAGGCCGAAGACGTCGCGCAGCGTGGCGACGCCGGCCCGGTAGACGCGGGGTAGACGGTCGAGCCCGGCCAGGACGTCGCCACAACGGCCACGCGGTCGCCGGCCGTGAGAAGCGGCGGGCGGATGATCTCCACGACTCGGGGTTAGGCGGACTTCTCTACGCGACGGGCCGCATGGTGCACGATCGTCGGCGCTGCATTGTCGAGCACGGCCGCGCGGGTGACGACGACACGGGCGACCTCGGTGCTCGACGGCACCTCGAACATGATCGGCCCGAGTACCTCTTCGAGAATGGCGCGGAGGCCGCGGGCGCCGGTCTTGCGGAGCACCGCCAGGTCGGCGATGGCTTCGAGGGCCGGCTGCTCGAATTCGAGTTCGACGCCGTCGAGCTCGAACATGCGCTGGTACTGGCGCACGAGGGCGTTCCTCGGCACGGTGAGGATCTGCATGAGGGCCACCTGGTCGAGCTGCGTGACCGTCGTGACGACGGGCAGACGGCCGATGAACTCCGGGATCAGTCCGAACTTGTGCAGGTCTTCCGGCAGCACCTCGCTGAAGAGGTTGATGTCGTCGCCTTTGCGGTGCAGCGGGGCGCCGAAACCGATGCCCTTTTTGCCGGCACGCGAGGAGATGATGTCTTCGAGGCCGGCGAACGCGCCGGCCACGATGAACAAGACGTTGGTCGTGTCAATCTGGATGAATTCCTGGTGCGGATGCTTACGGCCGCCCTGCGGCGGGACCGAAGCCACGGTGCCTTCGAGGATCTTCAGCAG
>DHJB01000069.1:20843-37159 GCA_002404115.1 Microbacteriaceae bacterium UBA4731 | reverse complement strand
ACGCCCTCGCCCGACACGTCGCGGGTGATCGACGGGTTCTCGGCCTTGCGGGCGATCTTGTCAATCTCGTCAATGTAGATGATGCCGGTCTCGGCCCGCTTGACGTCGTAGTCGGCGGCCNNACGGCAACGGCGAGGGCACGCTTGGCAGCCTCCTGGCCGATGACGTACTCCTCGAGGAAGGCGAAGATTTCCTTCGGCTTCGGCAGCTCGAACTCGCTGCTGCCTTCCTCGGGGCCGGCCTCGGCGAGGCGCTCCTCGATAATCTCGTTGCAGAGCTCAACGCACTCGTCGCAGATGTAGACGCCAGGGCCCGCAATGAGCTGCTGGACCTGCTTTTGGCTCTTTCCGCAGAAGGAGCACTTCAGCAGGTCGGCGCTTTCGCCTATACGGGCCATCTGTCAGCCTCCTCCATGGGTGTTGCTGAACACGAGCCTAGCCTGTGCCCGTGCCACTGACGCGCACGACCGGCACAAAGCGAAACGGCGCGCCACCCAAGGCCGGCGCGCCGTTCGCAGGGTTACTTGACGAGTGTCGGCAGGTTTTTGCGGCTGGTCAGGACCTGGTCGATCAGACCGTACTCGAGAGCCTCTGACGCGCCGAGGATCTTGTCGCGGTCGATGTCCTTGTTGACCTGCTCCACCGACTTGTTGGAGTGGTGGGAGAGCGTCTCCTCGAGCCACCCGCGCATGCGCATGATCTCGGCCGCCTGGATCTCGATGTCCGACGCCTGGCCGCTGCCCGAGCCGCCAACGGACGGCTGGTGGATGAGGATGCGCGCGTTCGGCAGGGCGAGGCGCTTGCCCTGCGTTCCGCCGGCGAGCAGCACGGCGGCGGCCGAGGCGGCCTGGCCGAGGCAGACCGTCTGGATGTGCGGGCGGATGTACTGCATCGTGTCGTAGATCGCCGTCATCGCGGTGAAGGAGCCACCGGGCGAGTTGATGTACATCACGATGTCGCGGTCGGGGTCCTGGCTCTCGAGCACGAGCAGCTGGGCCATCACGTCGTCAGCTGAGGCGTCATCCACCTGCACGCCGAGGAAGATGATGCGGTCCTCGAAGAGCTTCGCGTACGGGTCCTGGCGCTTGTAGCCGTAGGCCGTGCGCTCTTCGAAGGTGGGCAGGATGTAGCGGGAGCCGGGCAACTGGCGGGCGGGATCGCCCATCGAGCTGGAGGCGGTTCCACCGAATGTGGGGAGTGTCATGGTTTCTTTCCTGTTCGATCCGGTGGACTACTTGGTGACGGTTCCGCCGCCGCCGGCGACATCAGTTGCGGACTCGCGGACGTGGTCGACGAAGCCGTATTCGAGGGCTTCCTGCGCGCTGAACCAGCGGTCGCGGTCACCGTCGGCGTTGATCTGCTCGACCGACTTGCCGGTCTGCGCCGCCGTGATCTCGGCGAGGCGCTTCTTCATGTCGAGGATGAGCTGCGCCTGCGTCTGGATGTCGCTGGCCGTGCCGCCGAAGCCGCCGTGCGGCTGGTGCAGCAGCACGCGGGTGTTCGGCGTGATGTAGCGCTTGCCCTTGGTGCCGGAGGTGAGCAGCAGCTGGCCCATCGAGGCCGCCATGCCGATACCCACAGTGACGATGTCGTTCGGCACGAACTGCATCGTGTCGTAAATCGCCATGCCGGCGGTGATCGAACCGCCGGGAGAGTTGATGTAGAGGTAGATGTCGAGCTTCGGGTCCTCTGCTGCCAGCAGCAGGATCTTGGCGCAGATCTCGTTGGCGGTGTCGTCACGGACCTCCGAGCCGAGCCAGATAATCCGGTCTTTCAGCAGTCGGTCAAAAACGCCGGGTGTGGGTGTCATATCGGCCATGTCGCGCTCCGTTTCACTTGTCGCTTCAGGAATGAATCTATAGGAGCCTGCGCGTCAGAATCGCTCTGTTCGCCCTCGGCAGATTGCGCGGCGCCGCCCGTGGGCCTCTGCGACCGAATTCGACGGAGATTTTGTGAAAATCAAGGCCTGGACGCCTCCGACGCGCGTCGGCGGGCAAAATCTCCGTCGAATTCGCCGGGCGCGGCGCACAAAGCGAGGGGCCGGACGAAGAACGGGCCGGATGTCTGGTGACGTCCGGCCCATTCTGCGTGCGTGTGGTGCTACTTCTTGGCGGCGGCCTTCTTCTTCGGCTTGGCCGTTGCCTCAGGGGCCTCTGTCGACTCGTCGTCGTCAGCGTCCTCATCCGTCGCTTCGGACTCGTCGCTGTCGTCGACGGCCGCGGTGAACGCGGAGAGGTCGACCTTCTTGCCGTTGGAGTCGACGACCTCCGCCTTGCCGAGGGCGATCGCGAGGGCCTTGTTACGGGCAACCTCGGCGACCATCGACGGGATCTGGCCGTTGGTGCTGAGGGCCTGGACGAACTCGCTCGGGTCCATGCCGTACTGCGATGCACCTTGGATCAGGTACTGGGTGAGCTCGTCCTGGCTGACCTGGACCTTCTCGGCCTCTGCGATGGTGTCGAGCAGGATCTGCTGGCGGAACGTCTTCTCGCTGGACGCGGTGACCTCGGCGCGGTGCTCGTCGTCCTCGAGGCGGCTCTCACCCTCGAGGTGACGGTTCACCTCGTCTTCGATGATCGCGGCGGGGATCGGAACCTCGACCGATTCGAGCAGCTGCTCGACGAGAAGGTCACGAGCCTGGCTGCCCTGGCCGAAGACCTTCGAGCGCTCGACCTGGGCCTTGAGGCTTTCGGTCAACTCGGCGATGGTGTCGAATTCGCTGGCGATCTGTGCGAAGTCGTCGTCGATGGGCGGAAGCTCGCGCTCCTTGACGGCGATGACGGTGACGACGATCTCAGCGGTCTCACCCTCGTGGTCGCCGCCCATGAGCTTCGAGTTGAAGGTGGTGGTCTCGCCGGCGCTGAGCGAGTCGAGCGCCTCGTCGATGCCCTCGATCAGGTCGCCTGAGCCGATCTCGTAGGAGATCCCGCTGGCGGTGTCGACCTCGACACCGTTGATGGATGCGACCAGGTCGATCTGCGCGAAGTCGCCGGTCTTGGCCGGGCGGTCGACGGTGACGAGCGTGCCGAAGCGGCTGCGCAGGTTGTCGAGCTCCTCTGCGACCTCTTCGTCGGACACCTCGACGGCGTCGACGGTGAGCTTGATGCCCTCGTAGCTGGGCAGCTCGATCTCGGGACGAACGTCAACCTCGATGGCGAGTTCAAGGTCTCCGGAGAAGTCCTTGTCGCTCGGCCATGCCACGATGTCGGCTTCGGGCCGGCCCAGCGGGCGCAGCTTGTGCTCTTCGACAACCTTGCGGTAGAAACCGTCGAGGCTCTCGTTGACGGCGTGCTCCAGCACGCCGGACTTGCCGACGCGCTGGTCGATGATCGCCGGCGGCACCTTGCCCTTGCGGAAGCCGGGGATGTTGATGCCCTCGGCGATGTGGCCGTAGGCGTGGGTGATACTGGGCTTGAGCTCGTCCGGCGTCACCGTGATGGTGAGCTTGGCGCGCGTGGGGCTCAGCTTTTCGACAGTTGACTTCACGTAGGGGACTCTCCTGTATTCGAACGTTTGCTGGGGGGTGAATGGTCGGGGCGACAGGATTCGAACCTGCGACCTCTCGGTCCCAAACCGAGCGCTCTACCAAGCTGAGCTACGCCCCGGATCGCCATCTCAACCCGTTGGGGCCCTTCGGTTGACGCGAGAAATCTCCTCGCGGCTGGCCGATTGACCTCGGTAAGTCTAGTGCACAGCTCCGCAGGTCACCGCGCCTGCTTGTGCAGCGATGGCGAGCCAACCTGTACTACGCTATTCGAGTGCCCTGCGAAGGGCGCTTGGGGATGTAGCTCAATGGTAGAGCCTCAGTTTTCCAAACTGATGGCGCGGGTTCGATTCCCGTCATCCCCTCCATATCGCGGAATCCAGGTCGCCGCCACCTCACGGGGCCGGCGTCACGGTGCCTGCCGCCCCGTCGACGGTGATCCGCTGGCCCGTGACCAGGCGGGTCGTGGCCAGTGGCACGCCGACAACGGCCGGGATCCCGTATTCCCGGGCGACGACGGCGCCATGCGAGTTGGCCCCGCCCATCTCCATCACGAGTCCCCCGGCCGTCAGGAACAGCGGCGTCCAGCCGGGGTCGGTCGACGGCGCCACGAGGATCTCACCGGGTTCCAGGCGCGCGCCGACCGGATCCAGGATCACCCGCGCCGTCCCGGTGACCACCCCGGCGGATGCCGGACTGCCAACGAGGGCGCCGTCTGAGCGCGCCGCGCCCGCTGCGAGCAGGGTTTCCGGTTCGGTGCCGTCCGATATCAGGATGCGCGGAATGTGTCGGCGGCGGAGTTCCTGACGGTAGTCCTCCCGCCGCTTCTCGACGAGCCCACGAAGGTCGGTTCCGCCGAGCCCCTGGCGCGCTTCCACAAGATCGAGGAAGAACACGTCGTCGCCGGCGGCGATAGTCCCGACGGCCGCCAGCTCAGTGCCGACGAGGGCGAGCTGCTCGCGCACCGCCGCCAGGGCCACAACGAGGTAGTACTTGGGGAGTTCCCGCGATCCGGCCAATTGCCGCGTGCGTTTCAGCGCCAGCCGTACGAGATGTCCGCGCAGTCGGCCGCGGCCGCTGGCCTTCGCCACCAGCCGCGCCACCTGCTCGTCCGCCTGCCGGGCGGCCGACTCGAACTGTTTGTCCGGCGCCGCATCCGGGTCGGTCAGCAGGAGATAGTTGGCCAGGACGCCCACGATGTGGGTAGGGTCGTCCCGCCAGCGGGGCATCCCGAGGTCGATCTCGGCCACGGCCCGATGACCATAACGGCGCAGAAAGCCCTCGAGTCCGGACTGGGCGCCGCCCGGAAGCGCGCCGCTCAGGTATCGGCGGGTGAGCTCCTCAACCGATTCGTCAGTGAAGGCACGCGCCGCGTCAGCGTCGCCGCGGATCCGTGTTGCGAGGTGCCAGAGCGCAAGGTCCATCTCCGTCGTCACGTTGTGCGGGAGCCCACGGAGCACGGTTTGCAGCTCCCCCGGTTCGGCCAGGTCGCCGAGGAGCCTGCGGGCCAGGCCGAGCATCGCGAAGCCGAGGGCCGGGAGCGGCAGGATGGCCGGCAGGATCGGGAACAGCTCCCGGCCCAGGATGCGTTCGGCGTGGGCCAGACGCTGCACCGGTGTCGCCGAGTCGGGGACCTTCAGTGCCGCGGTGAGGCGCGCAATCGCGAGATTGACGCGGCGCAGGGCGGCCGCCGGCCGGATTGCCGCCCGCAGCAACTGGAGCGGAAGACCGGCGCGAGCCGCGACCGGTCCGATACGTCGGAGGAACGGCCATCGCGACGTGGTGACCACGGAGAACCGGGGGTCGTCGAAGAGGCTGCGGAGAACGGCGGCTGACCGCGCCTCCATCACGTCGAAGACCTTGGGGACGATGTCACGGCCGGTCCTGCTGCGCAGGGCCGGCGTCAGGTCGACGAAGAACCGTTGCCCGGCCTCCGCGTAGGCACGCGGGCCGTTCAACGGCTCGGGCACCTCGAAGCGGGCGGCCCTGGCGATGTTCGTGGCAAGCATCCGGAAGCCGGCGAGGCCCATCGGGGTGATCGGCCGGGTGAGGCCCTGCGCGAGGCTGGCACAGAGATAGACGCGGGTTCCCGCGCCGGCGTGCGCCCGGGACGGCAGCGGATAGAGCGTCGTGATCGGTCTGGCCTGGGTCAGCCAGAGCTTCCCGTTGACGTCGATCGCCCATTCGGCATCCTGCGGTGCCCCGTAGAGGGTTTCGACCTGCCGACCCAGAACGGCGAGCTGCCGAACCTGGCGATCATCCAGGCATGCCGCGTCGCCGTCCGCTTCTCGGTCGATCCGCACCGTTCCGCCGCCCGGGCTCCCGCGGATAATCAGGCGCTTGTCTCCGATCACGCGCTGGCTGATCCGTCTGGTGTCGCCGTCAACCACGAAATGGTCGGGATTGACGGCACCCGAGACAACAGCCTCCCCGAGTCCGGGACTTGCGTCGATCACGACTTCGTGGCGTCTGCCAGTGACCGGATTCGCTGTGAACAGTACACCGGCGACGGCCGCGTCGACCATGACCTGCACAACGACGGCGATCGAAACGGCTCCGTGGTCGATCCCATTGCTCATCCGGTAGGCGACCGCCCGGTCGGTCCAGAGGGACGCCCAGCACCGGCGAACGGCCGCGAGCACGGCGTCGGCGCCGATGACGTTGAGGAACGTGTCCTGCTGGCCGGCGAAGCTCGCGAATGGCAGATCTTCGGCGGTGGCTGATGACCGAACCGCGACGGGCAGGTCAGGCCCGAGCGCCCTGTAAGCCCCCACGACCGCAGCACCGATCTCGGCGGGGACGGGAGCGTGGAGGACGAGCTCCCGCACGGTGCGGGCGAGACCGTGAGGGTCGGCCGTCGGTGCGGTTGCGAGCAGATCGTGCACCCCGGCCGGGCCCGCCACCCGCCGGTAGGCCATTGTCGTCACGCAGAATCCGGACGGGACGGGCAGACCGGCGTTCGTGAGCACACCCAACTGCGCGGCCTTGCCGCCAACGTCGGGCATCATGTTCGCCTCGATGCCGGCCAGGTCGATGATCAGTCCGCGTCGGGGCTCGGGTTCCTGGTGTTCTCGCGTGTGTTTCATTCGCATGCCTCCTCGAGGCATCGACCGTGGATCCATCTCTCCGGTCGGCGTCAGATTAGCACCGGGGAGCGTTCGGGGTGTGGCTGATTCTCATGCCGAGCGGCGGTCGTCCGCGTTCGCCGCAGAACTGAGTGTGCCTCAGATTGGGGGTGAGCAACGCTCAGTTTCGGTGCACATTGCCTTGTCAGGGGGCATTCCGGACTGCTTTGCTGGCGTTGTGACATAACTCTGACCCGAAAGGAGAGTCACCAATGAACCCATCCCGAAAGGTCAGGCGCCGTCGCGACCGCACCGACTGCAGGACGCCCCGGTAAGCCACACTCCCCCGCGGTTCTCTCCGCATACACGATTGCGTTAATCGACAGGTTCGACCGCCTCACCCGGCCGCAAACATCGGTTGGACAGACGGTTTCGTCGCGCCCGGTTACCGGCCCTCCGCGACCCCGGTGAAATGAGCGCGCCGCCACGGCGCCCTGACGCATGCCTTTCGCCAGGCCTTCCGCACGACATCAGGATATTCCCGAATCCATTTGAGGTCAGCAGTATGAAAATCCATCGTTTGAACAGGGCGATCGCGGTCTGTACGACCGCGCTCCTGGCCGTTGGACTGGCACTCGTTGGGGCAGCCGCCCCGTCCAGCGCAGCGAACATTCCCGTCACGTTGTGCCACGCGACTCCGCCCGACACGGCAGCGAGCGGGTGGAATCTCCTGCGCGACATTGACGATGACGCTGTCGTGCGGGAGGGACACACCACCCAGCACGATGCGGACATCATTCCCGCCTTCGGCACCTTCCCAGGCCAGAACCTGGCGACGTTGTTCGGCTGGGGGGCAACGGGTCAGCAGATCCTCGACAACGGATGCGTCCTTCCCGCCCAGCCGCCGAGCCCGGAGCCCACGATCGTCACGCCCCCGGCGGCCAGCATGCTCGACTCGTGCGGAACGGAGAACGACTCGATCGTCATCCCGGCGGATGGCACCGGCTATAGCTTCAGCGGAACCGGGGGCGATATCTTCCTGACGCCCGCGGCCGACTACGCGTTCCCGCCCGGGACGGTCACAGAGTGGCACTTCCAGCTCACGAATGAACCCTGCGCCGTGGTACCGGTGAAGATTCCGGTTCCGGAACCTGGCTTCAGCCAGGCCACCTGTGACGCCCCGGCCGGTCTCGCTCTATCCGATTTCCCGAACGGCTCCTGGTCATGGGCCGGCAGCAGCGCCGAGGCGTTCACGGGTGAGCCCGCGAACATGCAGTTCGGCGTCCCGTACACCGTGACCGCCGTGGCCGATTCCGGATTCGTCGTGACAGGCTCCCCCGCGTGGACCTTCACCTTCACCGCCCCGGTCGACTGTGCGGTGGTTCCGGCACCGGACGTCGTCGTCGTCGTTCCGCCGGTCGCCTTCCAGGACGCGTGCGGTCCCGACAACGAGGTCCTGACGGATCCGGCTGTGATCGAGGGCGTCGTCTACGCGAAGACCTCGTACGTGGATGCCGACGGCGGGACCGTCCTCGTTGTCACGGCCACCGCTGCGACCGGGTTCGTCCTGAGCTTCGGCGGCGAACTCTCCCCGACGGTGACGCAGGAGTTCCCGGTCAACGACGAACCTTGCCCGGTCACTCCCCCGGACCCGATTGTGGTGCCGGTCGACCCGCCGGTAGACCCGGTGGTGGACCCGCCCGTTGACCCGGTGGTGGACCCACCCGCAGATCCTGCAGTGGACCCGATCGTTGACCCACCCGCAGATCCGGCGGTCGATCCGGTCGTCGAGGTTGTGGATCCGGTCGTGGAACCGGCCGTTGTCGCTCCGGTGACGGCCGTCGTGACGGCGGCGGCTCACACGACCGTGCTGCCGTCCACCGGCAGCAACGACGGGGGGCTCGGCTTCCTGGCCGTGCTGCTCTGCCTGGCCGGAGCCGGAGTGTTCGGGCTGGGTCGCACGCGCCTGGTGCGTCGACCGTTGGCCGGCCTGACGTCCGGCCTGCACGACGGCCTCGCATCGAGAGCGGGCAACGGCCCGACGAGCCGGCCGAAACAGGGATCAGCCGACGGACCGCACCTGAGGAACTGAGGCCCCGCTTCCCCGACTGACCAGAGCCCCGGCCGCCGCGATCCTGCGGAGGCCGGGGCTTCGGTCATCCCGCGAATACCCCTCGCGAAAACGCAGTTGTGGTCGCTAAAACGCACTCATACCGCGCACAACTGCAGTTTCGCGGGGGCGCGGCGGGATGGGGATCAGGGGTCAGGGTCAGGGGTCAGAGGTCAGGGGTCAGAGGGTGTTGTGCGTGAAGCGTCCGGAGAGCAGGGTCGCGGCCACGGGCATTCGTCTGAGGTCGTCGACGGATGCGACGAACGGGTCGATCTCGCAGACCGCGATGTCGGCGACATCCCCCACGGCGAGCGAGTGCCGCCCGCGCGCCGATGCGGCCAGGGCGGCCTGCCGAGGGATCGACTGTTCGGGGCGCCAGGCCTCCCGGCCATCCCTCGTTCGCCCGACGGCGGCGGCCATGCTGACCCACGGGTCGAGCGGGGCGACCGGGGCGTCGGAGCCAAGCGCGAGTTCGGCGCCGGCCGCCAGGAGGCCGGCGAGCACGAACGCCTGGCCGGTGCGGCCGGCCCAGTAGCGGTCGGCGACGTCCCGGTCGTCCATGGCGTGTTCGGGCTGCACGCTCGCGACGACGCCAAGTCGCGCGAACCGGGGGATGTCCGCCGGGGAGAGCATCTGGGCGTGCTCGATGCTTCCGGTGCAGCCGAGTTCCTCGAACGCGTCGAGGGCGAGGCTGTTGGCGTGGTCGCCGATGGCGTGCACGGCTGGACGGATGCCGGCCTCGGCGGCCAGGCGCATGCGCGAGAGCAGCTGGTCCTGCGGCACGGTCAACAGCCCATGTGACCCGGGGAGACCTTCGAGGCCGGGGTACTCGTCGAAGCAGTACGCCGTGCGCGTGTTGAGCGAGCCGTCGATGATGACCTTGAACGGGCCGACGGTGAGCAGTCCCCCGGTGCCGTCCACCACGTCGCCGGACCGCAGCCCGAGGCCGATCGCCCGATCCAGGTCCTGGCTGTAGATGCCACAGGAGACCCGGAGAGCATCGGTGCCCGCCGCCATGCGGCGCCGCCAGACATCGAGGTTCCAGTTCATCTCGAGGTCGACGATCCCGACGACGCCGCGGGATGCCGCCGCGCGCGCGGCCACGTCGGCCCATGCATCCAGCACCTCGTCTGCGACCGTGTCGATGGCCCTCACGACGAGGAAGCAGTCCTCCTCGCGGAGCAGCCCCGTGGGGTGGTCCGGGAATCCGTGCCGGGCCAGGGCCGCTGAGTTCAGCCAGCAGCTGTGCAGGTCGCCGCTGACCAGCACGACGGGAACGCTGCCGGACACGGCGTCGAGCACGGCGCGGCCGGGAGCATCGGGCCACAAGCCATCCCGGAAGCCGAACCCGACCAGGTCTTCACCCAGCGGCAGTTCCGACGCGCGGGCGCCGACCAGCGCAGCGGCCTCGGCCGCTGACGCCGCCGCCGACAGGTCGAGCCGGCGGGCCGTCTGGGCCCACTGGCTGAAGTGCACGTGATTGTCCCAGAGGCCGGGGATCAGCCAGCGGCCGTCGAGGTTGACCGTCGCGTCGGCCGAGGAGGACGCGGAGGAAGCGGAGGAAGCGGAAGGCGACAACGCAGACGGGGAGACGTAGCCGATCCGGCGTATCCTTCCGTCGACGATTTCGACGTCAACGACATCGTCGCTGCCGGGCAGGCGGCCGCCGCGCAGGAGCAGCGTCACAGGCTCGGCCGGTCGTTGGCGCGGCGCATTTCGTTCGCGAGCGCCTGGCTCGCGTAGGGCCCGTCGCCCTCGAGCTCGGCGATGATGCGTTCGACGGTTTCCGCCGGCTTGTTCTGGCTCATCTTGTCCTTCGCCACCAGTCGCGTGACCCTCAGCCGGAATCCGACCGTGCCGGTCACGATGCGTGCGGCGTAGTCCGCGTTCTCCGGCGTGCCGTTCATGCGGCGCGGCTCGGGCATCCGTTCCTCGAACCGGTCGACGAGCAGGCCCAGAACCCGCAGGTTCTCCTCGTCGCTGAGCAGCTCCGGGGTTCCGTAGAGGTGGGCGGTGACGAAGTTCCAGGTGGGCACGGCCGGCCGGGCGTCGTACCAACCGGGCGAAATGTACCCGTGCGGACCCTGGATGATCACCACGAGTTCGTGCTGGCCGAGTTCATGCAGCTGTTCGTCGGGCCGGCCGACGTGGCCGAGCAACACGATCTCCTCGGTCGACTCGTCGAGGATGACCGGATAGTGCGAGGCCACGAGCTCACCGTTCGAGGTGTGGCTGACCACGATCGCCCACGGGTGTTCCCGCACGAGGCGCTTGATCTCGGCGCGCTCGGCAAGCGCGAAACTGGGGTTCTGTCTCATCGGTTCTGGTCTCCCTATCGATCGGTCAGGCCTGGCAGGACGGGCACCAATAGAGCTTGCGGGCACCCATCTCCTCGAGGACGATGTGCGTGCCGCAGACCCGGCAGGGCAGTCCCTCGCGCTTGTAGACCCAGTGCCGGTCGGCCCGGTTCTTCATCGCCAGGACGAAGCCGCCGTGGTCGAGGTCGTCCATGGTCATCATCTGTCCAGTCTGCACGCCGATCGCGAGCAGGTGCGCCCAGTCCTGCCAGAGCGCGCGCACGGATTCTTCGCTCAGCGACTTTCCGGGGGCATGTGGGTTGATACGTGCCCGGAACAGCAACTCGGCCCGGTACACGTTCCCGATGCCGGCCACGACGGTCTGGTCCATCAGCAGCTGGCCGATCGGGGCGGGCTTCCGACGCACGGCGCTCTCGAAGCGGTCCTCGGCGGCCTTGCTGTGGTCGAGCTGCGGATCCGGTCCGAGCTTCGCGATCACGGCGGCCACCTGGCCCTGGTCGAGCACCTCGCAGGCGGTCGGTCCTCGGAGGTCCGCCGACACCGTGTCGGTGAGCATCCGAACCCGCACCTGGCCCACCGGCTCCGGCGGGAAGACGTCGACCGCGCCGAGTTCCTTCTCCTGCTCGGCCATCCGCACCCGGGTGCGGCGGGGAGCGCCGATGCTGTGCATCGAGTTCTCGCCGGCCGAGTCCAGCACCGCGGCATCGAGGTCGGTGCCGCGTTGGTTGGTCTGGCCCATCCGGCCGTTGGCCGACGCGATCGTCGCATCCATCAGGATGTCGCCGGCGAAGTCCCATGCACCGTACATGCCGAGGTGCACCCGCAGCCAGCGCCCGTTGTCGAACTCCAGGAACATCTGCTTGCCGACCGCGCGGGCATCCGTCATCAGGTGCCCGTCGATCAGCGCCGCGCCGGCCGCGAATCGCCCCTGCGGCGAGGACACGTGAACGCGTTTCCCGACGAAATTGCGCGCGAACTGGCGCGTGATGCGATGGACGGAGTGACCCTCAGGCACGGTTAGCGCACGACGCCTTTGCCGTCGATGTGGCCGGTGGACTCGTATTCGAAGAGCTGCGCGATGCGGCGAACATGCCGTTCCTCTTCGGAGAACGGCTCGTTGATGAACGCGTCGATGAAGTCGGTGGCGTCTTCAATCGTGTGCTGCCTGGCGCCGATCGAGATGACGTTGGCGTCGTTGTGTTCGCGGGCGAGCCTGGCCGTGCTGAGGTTCCAGACCAGGGCCGCGCGCGCGCCCTGCACCTTGTTGGCAGCGATCTGCTCGCCGTTGCCCGACCCACCGAAGACGATGCCCAGCGCCTGGATCCCCTCGGCCTGGTCGTTCACCACGGCCTTCGCCGCGTTGATGCAGAATGCGGGGTAGTCGTCGAACGCGTCGTAGCTCTTGGGCCCGTGGTTGACAACCTCGTGGCCGGCCGCCGTGAGGTGAACGATCAGGTGGTGGCTGAAATCCAGACCGGCATGGTCAGTGGCGATGTGGATGCGCATAGGGGCATTCTATTTAGTTCCGGGACGCTCGGGCGTCAGATTGCGCTCAGTCGAAGATCGGCCCGCGCGTACGGGTGCGCTTCATCTCGAAGAACCCGTCGAAGCCGGCCGCGGCCACCACGCCGTCCCACAACGCGAGCGCCTGGTCTCCCTTGGGAGCCGGCGAAATGACCGGGCCGAAGAATGACACGCCGTTGACGGAGATGACGGGGGTACCGACGTCCTGCCCGACCCGGTTGATGCCGTCAAAGTGGCTGGCGCGCATCTCGGAGTCGTAGGCCTCGCTGTCGGCCCACACGGCGAACTCGGCCGGCAGACCCACCTCGGCGAGCGCCGCCGGGATGACCTCGTCCGGCTCGGAGTTGCCGCCGGGATGGATGCGCGTTCCGAGCGCGTCGTAGAGCGACTTGACCATCTCCTGGCCGTGCAGTTCCTGGGCCGCCTGCACGAGCCGGGTGTACCGGAGCGCGCGCGGGAACGCCGCATATTCGTCGCTGACGTCCTGGTCTTCGTTGAGCACGGCGAGGCTCATCACGTGCCACGTGACGTCGAGGTCACGGAGCCTGGCGACCTCCTCCACCCAGCGGGAAGTCATCCAGGCCCAGGGGCACGAGGGATCAAACCAGAAATCAACGGAATCAGCCATAATTCCCAGTCTAGGGGGCATTTTCGGGCGCTTCCGCGGCCGTCCAATCGGTGCGACGAATGACGTCTTCGCCCGTCATCGGCTAAAATAGTCAACTTGCCCGAAAACGGGAAACCTTGGTCTCATGCAAAATGACCTCCACGAGAGAAGCACATATGCCTATTGAGCAAAGTACCAACACGTCCAGATTGGGTGCCACAAGCACCGCAGCGAAAACCAAAAAGCCGCTCCTGCGGCGCCGCCTGAAGGTGTCAGATGTCAACGTCGTTGACCGGGGCAGGCTGAAGAAAGCAATCGGCGGAACCATCGTCGGCAACACCATGGAATGGTACGACGTCGGGGTGTTCGGCTATCTGATCACCACGATGGGCCCGGTGTTCCTGCCGGAGGCCGACAAGACGGTCCAGACCCTGTTCCTGCTGGGAACCTTCGCAGCCACCTTCATCGCCCGCCCCCTCGGTGGCGTGTTCTTCGGCTGGCTCGGCGACAAGATCGGCCGCCAGAAGGTCTTGTCCATGACCCTCATCCTCATGGCGCTCTCCACCTTCGCCGTGGGCCTGCTGCCCGGGTACGCCCAGGTCGGCATGTTGGCCGCGGCCCTGTTGGTGTTCGTCAAGGTCGTCCAGGGCTTCTCCACCGGCGGCGAGTACGCCGGTGCCACCACCTTCGTCAGCGAGCACGCCCCTGACAATCGCCGCGGGTTCTTCGCGAGCCTGCTCGACATGGGCAGCTACCTGGGCTTCGCTATCGGTGCGGCCCTCGTCTCCGTGCTTCAGGTCACCCTGGGGCAGCCCGTCATGGAGGACTGGGGCTGGCGCATCCCGTTCCTGATCGCCGGACCCCTCGGCCTGATCGCCATCTACTTCCGAATGAAGATCGAGGAATCGCCGACCTTCCAGGCGACCCTGGACGCCAAAGAGGCTGCCGCGAGCAACCCGCTGGCCGTAGACGACACTGCGCCCAAGGGCCCCTTTGCCATCTTCAAGGCGTACTGGCGCGGAATCGTGCTGGCCATGATCCTCGTGGCCTCCGCCAACACGCTCGGCTATGCGCTCACCTCGTACATGCCCACCTACCTCACGGCCAACAAGGGCTACGACGAGCTGCACGGAACGCTGCTGACCATTCCGATCCTGGTCGCCATGTCCCTCTGCATTCCGCTGGCCGGTCGTCTGTCGGACAAGATCGGTCGCCGACCGGTGCTCTGGATCGGAGCCATCAGCGGCGTCATCCTGTCCATCCCGGCGTTCCTCCTGATCGGTATCGGTGGCATCTGGACGACCCTGCTCGGCCTCGCATTGATCGCCTTCCCGGTGACCTTCTATGTGGCCAACCTTGCGTCGGCGCTGCCGGCCCTGTTCCCCACGGAGAGCCGTTACGGAGCGATGGGCATCGCCTACAACTTCTCGGTCGCGATCTTCGGAGGAACGACTCCGTTCATCATTGCGGCCCTCATCGCGGCCTCCGGTGACGACATGGCGCCCGCCTACTACCTGATGGGGACATCCGCCATTGGAGCCGTCACCATCTACTTCATGAAGGAGACGGCCCAGCGCCCCCTGCTCGGCTCGATGCCGAGCGTCGCGTCGGTCGAAGAGGCCCACGAGCTCGTCGCAAGCCAGGACGAAAACCCCGTGCTGGACATGGACGAGATGCCGTTCGACGCCACGTACGAACCGGCTACCTCCGCCGTCGACATCGTGGAAGCTGAGCCCGCGAAGGTCTAACGACCTCTGTCGCTCAAACGGACATGTGTTGCCGGTACGCCGGCAACACATGTCCGTTTCTGCATACCCGGCCGCCGAAGCAGGCTCGGCTGGGCTTCACAGGGCGCCGCCGTAGAATTGACGGATGACTACTGTGCCTTCGACCGAGACCGTTCCGTCGACGGCGCCCACCCCGAGCATCGACCCGGCCGACCTCGAGGTTGCCCTGCGGGTGCTGGCCGCGCTCAGCACGATCGACCCGGAGGACCCCGACTTCGTGACCGTGCGCCAGGCGACGGCCAAGATGTTCAAGTCGGTGAAGGTCGTGCGCCGCTCGGAGAAGCGGCAGGCCATCGCGGATGCCGACCGTGACGTGATCGCCGCCACCGCGACCGGCGCTCCCACCCGCATCGACGACGAAACGATCGGCGCCCAGTTGCGCCTCGGCACGAGCAAGGCCTCGGCGGGCGAGTTGCTCGTGGCCCGCCCCTGCTACATCTGCAAGGAGCGCTACACGCTCGTCGACGCCTTCTACCACCAGCTCTGCCCGAGCTGCGCGGCGATGAGCCACGCGAAGCGGGACGCCCGCACGGATCTCACCGGCAAGCGCGCGCTGCTCACCGGCGGCCGCGCGAAGATCGGAATGTACATCGCCCTCCGCCTGCTGCGCGACGGCGCGCACACCACCATTACGACCCGGTTCCCGCGCGACGCGGTGCGCCGTTTCAGCGCCATGCCGGACTCAGCCGACTGGCTGCACCGCCTGCGGATCGTCGGCATCGACCTGCGCGACCCTGCCCAGGTGATCGGGCTCGCCGACTCCGTCGCTGAAGCCGGCCCCCTCGACATCCTGATCAACAACGCGGCCCAGACCGTGCGCCGCTCCCCCGGCTCTTACTCGCTGCTGGTTGAAGCGGAGTCGTCGCCGCTGTCGGAGGGCACGATCCCTGAGCTCGTCACTTTCGGGCACACGAACGATGCGCACCCGAGCGCCCTCGCCGCGTCCGTCACCAGCCACCCGATCCTGGCCGCGGCCACCTCCGCGGCGAACGCGCTGACCGCCGACGACCTGACCGCCCTGGCCCTGGCGCCCGGTTCCTCGTCGCTCGCGCGTCTCGCGGCCGGCACGGCCATCGATGCCGGCGGCCTGGTGCCCGACCTGCACGAGGTGAACAGCTGGACCGCGAATGTGCAGGATGTCGACCCGCTCGAGATGCTCGAGGTGCAGCTCTGCAACACGACAGCGCCGTTCCTGCTGGTCAGCCGCCTGCGTGCCTCGATGGCCGCATCCGGCGCCCGGCGCACCTACATCGTCAACGTCTCCGCGATGGAGGGCGTCTTCGGCCGTGGCTACAAGGGGCCGGGCCACCCGCACACGAACATGGCCAAGGCCGCCTTGAACATGCTCACTCGCACCAGTGCGAAGGAGATGCTCTCCGACCGCATTCTGATGACGAGCGTCGACACCGGCTGGATCACCGA